>DAIMFZ010000096.1:0-2852 GCA_036724225.1 Aequorivita sp. | reverse complement strand
TGCCTGGGATTATATTGACCACCATACTCCCAACCAATCCATCCGAACTGATTGATGCAATGGCATCTTTTTTAATGAAATGAGCGGATTTTTCCTGTACCGACATTTCGATAGTTATTTTGCCGACTTCTGTCATTTCGATTGCAGTTACCGTTCCTATATTAATTCCGGAATAACGCACATTATTGCCTAATTGAAGTCCACTCACATTATCAAAAACCGCATACAATTCGATGTTTTTGCTAAACATATTTTGCCGCGATCCAATAAAATATAATGCGCCCACGAGAATTATAGTTCCCACGATGACGAAGATTCCAACTCTTATTTTTTTTCCCATAAACTTTAATTTTTAAAAAATGCTCTAGTCTGTGGATCGCTTGAATTTGAAAGCTCCTCAAAAGTACCTTCAGCATAATTGATTCCATCTACTAACAATATCATACGGTTTGAAATAACACGAGCGCAATCCACGTCGTGCGTAATGATAAGGGAAGATGTGTTGTATTGTTTTTGAATGTTTCGCATAAGCTGAATAATTTCGTTTGCCGTTATAGGATCCAACCCCGTCGTTGGTTCGTCATACATTATAATTTTCGGCTTTAGTATCAATGCCCTGGCAAGTGCCACCCTGCGCTGCATTCCCCCGGAAAGTTCAGCAGGCATGCGATCGATGGCTTCTATTAATCCAACACTTTCAAGTGCTTCATTTACCGATTCATCAGTACTCTTAAAGTTTTTGAGTTTATCTTTATGTCGTCTAAGTGGAAATTCCAGATTTTCACGAACCGTCATTGAATCATAAAGAGCACTTCCCTGGAAAAGATAACCGATTTCCGTACGTAAAAAATCCAATTCCGTTTGGCCCATCGTGATAATGTCCTTATCCCGAATGGTAATGCTCCCGGAATCCGGTTGGATCAACCCTACAATACACTTAACCATTACAGATTTCCCTGAACCGGATTTACCCATAATGACGAGATTTTCCCCTTCATGGAGTTTCATACTGAATCCTTTAAGCACATGATTGTCGCCAAAACTCTTTTTAATGTTTTTTAGTTCTAAGACTGGTTTTTTATTTTTTTCAGAATTCATTATTTAGTGAAAAATATATCGGTTACAAAAACGGCAATAAAGTCAATAATAAACAGCAACATGGAAGCATAAACCACTGCGGAGTTGGACGCCTCGCCCACACCAACGGTTCCTTTGGCACAATTGTATCCTTTATAAGAACCCACAAGGCCAATAGCAAAGCCAAAGAAAAATGTTTTTACCGTAGCGGGAAAAACGTCACTAAATTTCAAAGCATCAAAAACTTGATTGAAATATAGCGTGTAGGACACACCTCCTTTTAAGTTTTCCACGATTGCCGAACCAATTAGTGCTACGGTATCGCCCAAAATCACCAATAAAGGCAGCATCAAGGTTACTGCCAAAATTCGGGTTACTACCAGAAATTTAAAGGGATTGGTTCCCGAAACTTCCATTGCGTCAATCTGTTCCGTAACACGCATAGAGCCAAGCTCCGCTCCTATTCCAGAACCTATCCGTCCCGCACAGATCAAGGCGATAATTACAGGCCCAATTTCCCTAACTATGGACAGACTGATCATAGAAGCCATCCACGATTCCGCCCCAAACTGCATCAAAGTTGGCCGCGATTGAAGAGTAAAAACCAGACCCAAAATAAATCCGGTAACGATTACCAAAAATAAAGAGCGGTTCCCCATATTGTAGCACTGCCTGAGCAATTCCCTCCATTCAAAGGGTCTTGTAAAAACTTCCCTAAAAAACCTACCGGCAAATAAGGTCATATCGCCAATTTCGGCGAAGAATGATTTTGTGCGAGATAGAATAGTATTTGTTTTGCTCATTTAGAAAGGGAAAAAGTCAAAGTTAAACCTGATTTTATGGAATAACTATGATATGCGTCACCTATGGTATTTGATTGGGGAAGCTGAAAATTTTCAAATTTCTAAACTAGAGTTATAACTGTTAGGAAACAGTGGTTCTAATCTGCTCTTTCGCTAGCCTTAAATTAAAAGAGAAAAGTTATTTTTAGCGATGATGGACTTTAAGTGCGAAACATCACAATTTAATATCCAGCTTTATGGGACAATGATCGGAACCATAATATTCCGACAGTATTTCAACCTTATTTATTTTTTCTACCAAAGGATTGCTGACTAAGAAATAATCTATCCGCCAACCTGTGTTTCGTTCTCTAGATTGAAATCGATAGCTCCAAAAAGTGTAAGCCACCGTATCTGGATGAAAATATCTAAACGTATCTACAAAACCTTCATTTATTAGGTTGTCCATTCCGTCAATTTCTATCTGCATATAGCCTGCGGTTTTATTGTAATTGGCTTTATCATTTTTAAGGTCAATGGCTCTGTGTGCAACATTTAAGTCGCCACATAGAATTATAGGTTTTGTTCGCTCTAAATTTTTGAGATAATTGCGAAAATCGGTGTCCCAACCTTTTCTATAATCCAGTCTTTCCAATTTTTGTCCCGAATTAGGAACATAAACGTTCACCAAATAGAAATCATCATATTCTGCACAAATAACACGTCCTTCTGTATCGTGTTCTATAATCCCCATATCATAAGAAACCGTTATTGGTTCTTTTTTGCTCAAAATAGCAACTCCAGAATATCCCTTTCTTTCTGCTGAATTATAATATTGGTGATAATCTTTCATTTCAGACAAAGCTTCCTTAACCTCATCCTTCTGTGCTTTTGTCTCTTGAATACAAAGAACATCTGGATCTAATTTAGAGATATCTTCAAAGAAATCTTTTTTAGTTATCGCTCTTACCCCGTTTATATTCCAAGAGATTA
>DAIMFZ010000095.1:7090-8889 GCA_036724225.1 Aequorivita sp. | reverse complement strand
CCGCCAGTAGCACCAAAAAACTTCCGAGGGCGGAAGCAGCCACCAAGCTCCATTGGCTCAACAGAACAGTTCCAAAAAAACCACCGAAAGCACTCGCGCCCAAAATTAAAATAGCAACACCCAAACTCGCACCACTGCTCAATCCCAAAACGAAAGGTCCCGCCAACGGATTCCTAAACAGCGTTTGCATCAACAGTCCCGAAACGGCCAATCCGCCACCAGCGAGCATTGCGGTGATTGCTTTCGGAAGTCTATAATCCGTTAAAATGTATTGCCACGTTTCTTTGGAAGCGCCGTTTCCCATAAAAATCGAAACTATTTCATCTAAAGGAATGGAGACAGAACCGATGCTCAAATTGACTAAAAACGCAACGATCAGTGTCAAGATTAGCACAACAAAATGAAGCCGATATGTTTGTGCGTTTTGCATTATTGCAACTTGTTGAAAAAGTAAAGTTCGCGGTCACGGAATAATTCTGGATGTAAAATCTGAATTAAATCCTTCAAAACCAAATCGGGGCGGTTGGGTGCCAATTCGTAATATATTACCCCGCCGGTTGCACCTTTTTTCATACTGTATGAATAAACTTTTCCAGTTTTAAAAGCCTTGAATTGGGTGTAAACTTGGCTGGCGTTTTTCATCTCTTCCAAACTGGTGAATTGTCCCGGACCAACCCACACATCTGCATCGTGGCCTTTTTCCAAAACCGATTCTAAATTTAAGGATAAACTGCCTGTGCCTTTTGAAGCTTCCCAAAGGTAATCGCCGTTTGCATCGGCTATAAACTGCGCCCCCCAACTGTCGCCCTGCGGCATATACCAAATGTCTTTATACATAGCACCGCTGATTACCGTTGGTGTTTCTTTGGCTTCGGAAGCAATTTTTTTAGCTGAAAGATATTCGGTTTCAATGGTTTTGAAAATACTGTCCGCCTCTTTTTCTTTGTTGAAAAGAACGCCGAAAAATTTTATCCATTCCGCTTTTCCCAAAGGTGAAGTTTCAGTCCAATCGGAATTATAAAGTACGGGAATACCAATTTTTTCGATAGTTGCAAAGGTTGAATTGTTTCCGTCCACCGCAAAACCAATCACTGCATCAGGAGCTAAATCTATTAAAATTTCTGTGTTTAAATCTTCGTTTTTGCCTAACTCGGTTATTTTTCCATCAGTAATCCTTTTGCGTGTTTTTTCCGATGAAATATAACTGAGATTTGGGAAGCCTACCAAAGTTTCCGTTTCGCCCAGCATTTCCAAAGACGGAGTGTGGGTGGTGGAGGTAACGACAATTCGCTTTACGGGAATTTGGACTACTGCATCAAAACTTGTTGCATTGGGAAGGAAAGTTCCTTTTTCAACCAAAGCATACGTAAATGTTTTGTTGGTTCCCGGCCACGGGTTTTTTAGAGTGATGGTTTTGTAGCCTTCATAAGTATTGATTTCAAAGCCTTTTGCATAATTAACTTCTATCTTTTTCCGTTTCGGATTCTCGCTTTTTTTGGATTCAATAGCGTCGCCGTTATTTTTGCAGGCGGTAAAAAAGATGAAGAAACTAAAGAAGAAAACAATTTTTTGCATCCTCAAAAATAATGGTTTTGTTTGGGGGAACTAATATTTAAAGTCTATTTTTGTTTCGAATTTTGGTGAGCATTTTTCCACATTGGAAAACGCTCTTAAAAGGGAAATAGGTGAAAGATTTTAAAACCGTTTGTACAAAAATCGGCGATCAAAAATCTTAAATCCTATGCTGTTCCCGCAACTGTAAGTCGTCCCAAACTATTTTTTGGGCGTGCATTCTTCAA
>DAIMFZ010000095.1:0-6990 GCA_036724225.1 Aequorivita sp. | reverse complement strand
ATGGGAAGGTGGCACAAAAGACAAGCCAGGAGACCTGCCAAATTCATAACATAAAATCATCAAACTTTCGGGACAAAGGTTGAATTATGAAGCAATTAAGTTTCCATATTATTTTTGTCATTTTTTTGTGCACGGCTTCTGCCTATGCGCAGTTGGACAGTATTCAGCGATTGCCGGAAGTGATGTTGACAGACTCCAAACTCATCCACTTTTCAAAAGGGTTTAAGCTGGAAAAACTGAATGATTCCATCATTGAAAGAAATGCGGCTTCGCTAACGGAAACACTTCGGTACAATTCCTCAATTTACTTTAAGGAAAATGGCTTCGGAATGGTTTCGTCGCCTTCTTTTCGGGGAACGAATGCTGCGCAGACCGCTGTTATTTGGAATGGAGTAAAAATCAATTCAGTGTTTACTGGACAAACGGATTTCAATACTATTTCCCCTTTAAACTATAATGAAATTGCTATCAGAAGTGGCGGCGGCGGCGTGCAATTTGGCAGTGGGGCAGTGGGTGGAAGTGTGCATTTAAACAATTCGTATTCATTCAAAAAAATTGATTCTACTGAAATTGGACTTCGCTTCGGAAGTTTTTCTACCCTGGGCGGAAATGCAAGCACAACACAAACTTGGGGCGATCATTATTTGAATGTGGGCCTGGATTTTATAAGTTCGGAAAACGATTATGAGTATGTCGGCAAAAACAAAACGAACAACCACGGACAGTTTTTGCGTTTTGCGGCAAAAGTGAACGAAGCCCGAAAACTGAAACGCGGCGTAGCAACGTGGAACTCTGAATACACCTATAACGACCGTAATTTTTCAGGCAGTTTGAACACGATTGGGAAAGATGCCTATAATGATATTGCGACCCGAAACCTATGGCAGTTGCAACAAAACGCGGGTATTTTCAGCACAAAAATGAGTGTTGCACATCTTTTTGAGCAGTACAAATATTTTCCAAATAGTGAAAATCCGCTTTATACTGGCGGAAAGGCAAATACTTTTATTGGTGCTTTTCAGACGGAGGTTTTCCTTTATAGAAAACTTCGGATCCACGGTAAAGTTGAATACACTTTTGTGGATGCGGAGGGTGATAATGTGGGCAATCACTCCCGAAAAACCTTGGCAGCCGTGTTTTTGTTAAATCATAAACTTTCAGAAAAATTCAATTACGGAATTAATCTTCGGAAGGAATTTTTGAATGAATTTGACAATCCATTTCTTTTTTCCGCAGATGCGAAATGGAACATTTCAAAAAATTATGCACTGCGATTGAATGGTTCAAAAAATTATCGCGTTCCCACGTTCAACGATTTGTATTGGTATGCGGGCGGAAATGTTGATTTGCAGCCCGAAACCTCCTATCAAGTGGAGCTGGGACAGGAATTTTCATTAGGAAACCTAAAAGCTGATGTTGCAGCCTATTATATTTCTTCGGAAGATTTAATAAAATGGATTCCGGGAAACGGTGGCATTTGGCAACCTGAAAATATTCATAGAACCCGCAATTACGGGATTGAGGCTGTTTTGGGATATTTCGTAAAATTTGGAAACCAACAGTCTTTGGATTTTAATGCAAACTATTCATTCACCAAAGCGGAAGATTTACAAAAAGAGAAACAACTTATTTATGTTCCCTTTCACAAAGCAGCAGGCACGCTGGAGTATAATTTTAATTCATTTTCAGCATATTTTCAGGGATTATTTAACGGTGAAGCGTTCACAACCACTGATAACAGTGATAGTGTTGAAACCTACACCATTTTTAATCTCGGGGCTGAATATAGGTTGCCGTGCGTCCCAAAAATTACTTTTGGAGGACGGCTAAAAAACGTTTTTAATGTTTATTACGAAAATGTTGCTTACCGACCGATGCCTTCCCGAAATATTGAAATATTCTTAAACTTTAATATATAACTAATATGAAATCTATGAAAACTATGAAGAAGCTATTTTTTTTGTCTCTAACCACCTTGTTTTTTATATCCTGTAGCAAGGATAATGACAACCAACCAGATTATGTTCCCGATGCTTTTGAAAAGGGTATTTTGATTACCAACGAAGGCCCTTTCAACAACGGGAGCGGTACCATTACCTACATTTCTGATGATTACAGCACGGTGGCGCAAAACATTTACAGAACCGTGAATGGAGTTGAATTGGGCAATATTGTGCAGTCTATGGGTTTTCAGGATGACAACGCCTACATTGTGGTTAGTAATTCAAAAAAAATAATGATTGCCAACCGTTATACTTTTAAAAGTGTCGATTCCATTACAACGGGTCTTGTCAACCCACGTTATTTTCTGGGAGCAGGCGGAAATAAAGGTTATGTAACCGATTGGGGCGACCCAAACGACAATGCCGATGATTATTTGGCCGTGGTAGATATTAGGAACAATACCATTTTAACTACTATTTCTGTTGCTTTTGGCCCTGAAAGAATGGTTCCCTACAACAATAAAATTTATGTGGCGCACCAAGGCGCTTATGGGCAGAACAATTTGATTTCAGTAATCAATGGAACTACGGTTGAAAGTACAATAACTGTAGGTGATGCTCCTAACTCAATGGTAGTTTCGGGAAATGTACTCTATGTACTTTGCGGTGGAAAACCAAACTATACCGGTACTGAAACGGCAGGCTCTTTATTGAAAGTGGATCTTTCAACAGGACAGGTTTCGGAAACAAATACTTTTGGAACAACCCAGCATCCATCCAGCTTAACGATGGACGGAGAAAATCTTTTCTACAGTCTGGACGGAAAAATTTATAAGGTGAACACCACTTCAGTTTCTTTGCCAGGAACTGCGATTGTTGATGGTTTCTTTTACGCTCTTGAAGCAAAAGACGGAAAACTTTACGCTACAGATGCAGGAGATTTTGCAAGCAAAGGTTCCTTGAAAATTTATGATCTATCAACCAATCAAGAAATTCAGGATTTCCAGATGGGCATTGTTCCGGGAGGGATTTATTTTAACGAATAAACTTTTCTTAAAACGAAAAAAGAATCCATTAAACCTAAAATTTTAATGGATTCTTTTTTTACTGAATACTGGTTACAGACCACTAATTTCCAATCATTTTTCCGTCAATCGGAGAATCTGTCTTGCTGTCTGAAATTTCTTTTAAAACTTTAAAATCATTTTTCCCTGAATTTGGCCTTCCACCAATTTCAAAAAGCGCTGCGGCAAGCAATGGTTCATTTTCATCGCCAAGTTGGCCGAGGTTGAAATAGTTTTCCTTTAAAACAATCTGTGGAAATAATCCGTCATTATAATCTGTATTTCCTGCAACGTTGGCAGTTTTGAACACCAACGGAAGCATTGCATATGTATGTTCCGGATTTGCTTCCTGTCTGCTGAAAGCTGGCGCAGGAGCATCGTAGAGCAGGAAGGATGCCTGGAATTTTCCGGTGGTTGTGTCGCCCACTTGTACCGTGTTTATGTATGGATTTAGACCATTTATCACCAATTCACTAGCGGAAGCCGTCCTCCGAGTTGTTAAAATAAAAACTTCGCTGAGGTTAAGACTGTTTATAGCGGAGCCATTGCTGATGGAACTATCAAAAAGCCCATCACTTGCATTTTCTGCTTGGCGGTCTGCATTCCAAAATTCCTTGTAAAATACCTTTCCATTAAATTGGCCCGTAATCATACTGGCCAAATCGGTCGCGGTTTCCACGGCACCGCCACCGTTGTAGCGAAGGTCCAAAACAAGGTTGGATATACCTTCAGCCTTAAATTGTGCAAAAGCATTGTTTAACTGCGAATCATAATCCTTTATGAAGCCATTATACATTAAATAACCAATTTTTTCGCCATTGATATCCAACGTTTTCGCTATAAAAATTGGATTTTCGTTGTATTGGGTTTTATTTAATTTCGCTGTTTGTCCTGTAGTTGTGAAATTTGTACCATCATAAGTTGCAAGACCAATGGTATAACTGTTGGGCAATAATAAGTCGTTATAATTGGTTAGGTTTATTTGCTGGCCATCAATGGTAGTGAAAAGGTCGCCGCGTTTTAAACCTTGTGCTTCAGCATCTGTGTTTGGCAGAATATAGCGCACATATCCAAATATATTGCCACTACCATCTGGATAAAAAACAAGACCATATTCCATTCCGTTGCTAAGGCTTATTCCGCTCAGAGCATCCTCTATCACCCTAAAATCGCTGAAAAGAGCACTGAAACGGTCCTGTGGCGATATCAAATAATCGAACAAAGACTCTGGCGTATCATAATTATTCAGAAAATTATCGAGCTCGCCTTGGGTTGCAAAAGCATCGTTTGCAAGTTCGGGCGTATCGGTTTTGTAGAGGTAATAATAGTTTAGACCTCGGTAGATAAAGTTTTGAATTTCAATGGTTGAAGCTGGCTGAATGTTGTCGTCCATATCTTCAAAACACGAAACAAAAAGTAATGAAATAGCCAACAGTGGAATGAAAATTTTTCTTTTCATAAGTAGGTTTTATTAGTGAATGGAATTAGAACAGTTAATTTAAGGATTATATTGCAATTGTAAAAATATGCTTTTTTGACTTAAATGAATTCCAAATTTTTTCACTTGGGAAATAAAAAAAAATCACTGCGAATACAGGAATATTTTTTTTCTCAATTATTCGTGGTAAACACAAACACAATACATAAATTGTAACAAAAATCAACCCTGTTCGTCATTAAAATAGAACGGCAAACCACAACCACCAAAAATGGACAAAACCGAATTTATTAGAATAGTAATGCCCTTTAAGGACAGGCTGTACCGTTTGGCAAAAAGGATTTTGATTTCTAAGGATGAAGCAGAAGATGCCGTTCAGGAAGTGTTTTTGAAATTGTGGAACGGGAAACAAAACATTGAAAATTATAAAAATCCCGAAGCATTTGCAATCACGATGACCAAAAATTATTGTTTGGACCGATTGAAATCGAAGCAGGCTTCCAATTTGAAAATTGTGCACAGCAATTACCAAACTTCTGAAAATATTGAAAATAATATTGAAGCGTACGATGGCGTGGAACTGGTTTTCAAAATAATGGAAACTTTGCCCGAACAGCAAAAAATAATACTTCAACTGCGCGATGTGGAACAGTTTGAATTTTCAGAAATCGCAAAAATGTTGGACAGTAACGAAACGGCGATCAGAGTGGCACTTTCCCGGGCGCGAAAAACAGTTAGGGATGCAATGATAAAAAAATACAAATATGGAATCAGTTAAAATTAAGGAATTATTGGATGCCTATTTTGAAGGCAACACAAGTCTTGAAGAAGAAAAATCTTTGCAGGGCTATTTCAACAGCGGAACAGTTGCCGATGAATTTATGCAATACCAACCAATTTTTGCAGGATTGAAAGTTGCAAGAGAAGAACGTTCAAACAAGGTTTTCAGTTTGCCGAAAAGTAAATCCCAAAAAAATAGAACGCATTGGTATTCCGCAGCTGCGATTCTTGTTATTGCCTTTGGTTTGGGTAGTCTCTACTTATCGCAACCGCACTATACACAAGAAGAAAAGGAAGCTTTGACAGCTTTTGAAAAGAGCAAAAATGCAATGATGTTACTTTCAGAAAATTTGAACAAAGGAGCCGAACAACTTACGTTTGTGGATCAATTTACGATAACGAAAGATAAAATTTTTGAATAATTTTTTTAATAAAAGAGAATATAGAATGAAAAACGCTTCAATATAATTAAGCGACAGAGGATTTTAAAAATCAATAAATAATAGAAATAAACAATAACAATAATAATATAATAATTAAAAAAATAGCAATAGTAGTAGCACTGGCAATAGCGCCTATGGTTTCTTGGGCACAGAATGCCTTTGATTCCTTCGAAAACGAAAAAGATGTTACATCGGTATTGGTTACCAAAAACATGTTCAAACTTTTGAGCAAAATGGATCTAAATTCCACTGATCCAGAAGCACAAGAATACCTTAAAATGGTGAATGATTTGGACAATATCAAAATTTTTACAACCGATAACCCAGCGGTTGCGCAAAAAATGGACGATGCCGTGGCAAAATATGTTTCCAGTTCCAAGAATTTGGGCGAATTGATGCGCGTGAAAGAAGACGGAAAAAATATAAGATTCTACAGTAAAGAGGGCAGAAATGAAAACTTTGTGAGTGAATTGCTAATGCACCTCGACGGAATGGTGGACGGCAAACCCACCACAATCATTATGAGCATTACAGGGAATATTGATTTGAAACAGATTTCAAAACTGACTCAAGATTTAAAAGTTCCGGGAAGTGAGCAATTGAAAAATATTGACAAAAACAAAAAACAATAATGATGGTCGCGGCAAGATATTTATTGGCTTTGGTTTTGGGCTTTATTGCATTAACGTCATGTAGCGATAAATCTTTGCAGAAGTATTTGGTGGAAAAGCAGGACGACGATAAGTTTGTGAAAATGGACATTGCCGCAAGTTTACTTCAAGGGAGAAACAGCAATTTTACCCAGGAAGAAAAGGATATTTTAAAAACCTTAAAGAAAATAAATGTGGTTGCCTACCCAATAATAGAAGGTGATACTGCTGATTTTGTAAAGGAAAAGAATGAATTGAAAACCATTTTGGGCCAAGCGCAGTACAAAGAGTTGACACGAATAAAAAGCAACGATTGGAACGCCACTTTAAAATATACGGGCGAAGAAGATGCAATTGATGAGGTAATTGTTTTTGCGAGCGACGACAAGCGCGGCTTTGCGGTTTTTAGATTGTTGGGCGAAAATATGCGCCCAGACCAAATGTTGAAACTGATGAAATCTGTAGAAAGCGGTGATGTGGATGTTTCCAAATTGGAAGGTTTCGGTGAAATATTTAAAGATTAAATTAGTAGAATAATAGTTAAGAGGGCTTCATCCAAAATTTGTTGAAGCCTTTTTTATTTGTCACGAATTCACGAATAATCTTTTATATTAATCATGAATTCGTGGTTATATTTTTCAGAATTGAAGTTTAAATCCCCGTGTAGTTTCC
>DAIMFZ010000094.1:1076-8889 GCA_036724225.1 Aequorivita sp. | reverse complement strand
TATTTGTCACGAATTCACGAATAATATAAAAAATTATTCGTGAATTCGTGGTTATATTTTTCAGAATTGAAGTTTAAATCCCCGTGTAGTTTCCGGGGGTTATGTTTCGCATTTCTTGTTTTACGCTCTCGGGCACTTCCAGAGTTTCAATGAAATTTGCGATGGAAGTTTGGTTTATCCTTTCGTTGGTTCGCGTGAGTCCTTTTAGCGCTTCGTATGGGTTTGGATAACCTTCGCGGCGCAGTATGGTTTGGATAGCTTCAGCCACAACGGCCCAATTGTTTTCGAGATCTTCGGCAAATTTTGGTTCGTTCAACAGCAATTTGTTCAAACCTTTTAAAGTGGAATGGAAAGCGATCAGCGTATGCCCAATTGGAACGCCAATATTCCGTAAAACCGTGCTATCAGTAAGGTCTCGTTGTAATCTGCTAATGGGGAGTTTTCCAGAAAGATATTCAAAAAGCGCATTTGCAATCCCTAAATTCCCTTCACTGTTTTCAAAATCTATTGGGTTCACTTTGTGCGGCATTGCACTGGAACCAACTTCGCCAGCCTTTATTTTTTGTTTGAAATATTCCATGGAAACATAAGTCCAAAAATCCCTATCAAGGTCAATTAAGATATTGTTTATTCTTTTCAAACAATCAAAAAGGGCGGCCATGTGGTCGTAATGCTCAATTTGTGTAGTAGGGAAGGAATGGTGTAAACCTAAAGTATCTTGCACAAATTTTTTCCCGAAAGCGCGCCAATCGATGTTTGGATATGCCACTTTATGGGCGTTAAAATTGCCTGTGGCGCCGCCAAATTTTGCAGCGCTTTTTATGTCGTTCATTAAATTGAACTGTTCTTCAATTCGAACTACAAAAACTTCAATTTCCTTACCCAAACGAGTTGGAGAAGCAGGTTGGCCATGGGTTCGTGCAAGCATGGATACGTGGGCCCACTCTTCGGAAAGTTCTTTCAGCTTATTTTTCACCTCCATCAAAAGAGGAACATACACGTTGTTTATCGCATCCTTCAAAGAAAGCGGAATGGCGGTGTTGTTTATGTCCTGTGAGGTCAATCCAAAATGGATGAATTCCTTGTATTTCTGTAGATTTAAATCGTCAAACTTTTCTTTTATGAAATATTCAACCGCCTTAACGTCGTGGTTGGTAACTTTTTCAGTCTCTTTTATTTTTATAGCGTCCTGTACCGAAAATTCGAAATACAGGTTTCTTAATATTGAAAAAAGATTTCTATCAAATTCCTCCAACTGTGGCAAATCGAGTTCCACCAAAGCAATAAAATATTCAATTTCTACTTGCACTCGATAACGGATGAGCGCTTCTTCAGAAAAAAAAGGAATTAGGCTTGCAGTTTTTGAGGCGTATCTGCCGTCAATGGGTGAAATGGCTTGTAATGCGTTGGTGTACATGGTTGAAAATTTAAAACGGCAAAGATACGAAACACTGTCGAGTTATGAGGAACACCGTTGGCTATAAAATTTGTCTGATTTTTAAGTGGAAACTTAATGGAATGCCAATAAAATCTGGTTTTAATATAATGGATAGTTAAATGTACATCACCCCAACAAAATTTAAGAAATTGTTGTGTTGATATAGATTTTGAGGTAATTAATTTTATTAGTGAAAAGTAAAATGATTTATTAATTTAAATAAAAACTTTTATGAGTACACAAAATCTAAATCAGCAAAGGAACCTTCGAAATCTACAACAAAAAGAACAGAGGAATTCTCAAAACAAACCACAAAATCAACGAAATCCTGAAGAGGAAGAAGAATAGTGGAAAGTTTATAGATTAAATATCTAACTTATATGCACGACGAAACCCCTTAATCATCACAATGAGAAAGGGGTTTCTTATTGTGGGGATAATTAAAAAAAAGTGGATTTATAAAGATATTAAAGATTTATGAGATAGCGATTAAATAGTTAAGAAGGCTAGCGATAGGTTTCTAATACAATAAAAATCGTTCGAGAAACTACTGTTATTTTAGCTTTAATGAAGTTCTGAGCTGCTATGTTATTTTGAAATATTAAGCAAAAATTTCTGGTTTACTTCGTGAATACCATCAAAAACTTCAATTTTTAGGCGGTCTTTAAATAGATTGCTTCCCTTTAATTCTTCTTCTGTTTTTCGGGCTTCGGTGATGTATTGGTCTTTATTGCCGTAAATGTAAATTACTTGGGCAGTTGGTTTTAAAAACTCAAAATCGGAGGGTTTCAGTTCATTTGGAATTCCTCCAGAGTGAAGAATCAATTTATCGCACTGAATTTTTCGGCTGGCCGCCCAGCGCATTGCAATGGAAACCCCTTGTGAATACCCCAAAACAAATAGATTGGGGATTGTTTCAGAAAATTCTTTTTCAAAAACGGCATCCACATAATTCAATATATTATGGGTTTCCATCACCGTATTTTCGCGCGTAAGCCAGGATGCGCCTACGTGTTTAAAAGCCCTATCTTGATAATATTTGGAAGGCGCTTGCGGGGCAATTATGTAATTTTCTTCTGCATTCAGTTCAGAAAAATAATTGATGAAATATTTGCTCAAATAACCCATTCCATGGAAAACCATCCAAAAGTTTTTTGTCTTTTCGGTAATTTTATTTAGAGTGGAATAGGTATTTGTTGTGTTGTATGATGCTTCTTCTTCGTTGCTCATTTTGTTGAATCCAATTTTGTATTTTTACAAATGTAAACCAATACAATGAAGTACACCAACGAAGAAATTTTGGCCGCATGCAACAAAATGTGCAAAAACAACCTAATGGAAACATTGGGCATAGAATTTACAGAAGTGGGCCCAGATTTTTTAGTGGCCCGAATGCCTGTGACCCCGAGGGTCCATCAGCCCGATGGTGTTTTGCACGGAGGGGCATCAGTAGCTTTGGCTGAAAGTGTTGGGAGTGCAGGGGCGTATATTTTTTTGAATTCGAAAGAAATAGTAATCCGTGGGATTGAAATAGGAGCCAACCACGTAAAAAGTGTTCGGGATGGCTATGTATATGCACATGCCAGTATTATGCACAAAGGTAGGACTACACAGCTTTGGCAAATTAAAATAACCGATGAAGAAGGAGCGCTTGTTTCACTCGTTAAACTCACAACCCTTACCTTACCCAAAATGAATTGATGGATTATAAACTACTGATTCCAAAAATTTCGCAACAGTACGATATGAAATTACCCTTTGTGATTTTTTCGTTACCCGAAAGCAATTATTTTAAAGTGTTTTTTCAAAAAAACAACAATCTGAACACCCTCTCGGAGTTTACAGAAAACGGTTTTATACTTGCCCCTTTTGATTTTAAAGACTTTGTTTTTTTTATCCCTGAAAATGATTCTGAAAGTTGGGAGGGTACGGTATTAAATAACGGCAATGAAATGGCTCCGGTTGAGTTGCCCCGCAATATTAAAGAAAAGAATAAATACATTAATTTGCTCAACAAAACAGTTGAGATCATAAAAACTAGGAAAGCGAGCAAGATTGTTATTTCTCGTAATAAAGATTTTGAGTTAACAAATTTTTCGATTGAAAAACTGATAGAACGATTGTTTTCAGTTTATCCCACCGCTTTTAGATATATATGGTACCATCCCAAAACAGGATTATGGTGTGGTGCAACCCCCGAAACGCTGGTACTGATTGAAAACGAATCATTTAAAACCATGGCGTTGGCAGGCACACAGCCCTACACTGATAGGTTGCCCATAATTTGGGGGCCGAAAGAACTGGATGAACAACAACTTGTTACAGATGCAATAACCAATAGTTTGCAACGGGTCACTTCTGTTTTGAGAGTTTCAAACCCGTATTCACACAGAGCAGGGTCATTGTTGCACCTTCGCACTGATATAACGGGTGTAATAAAAAACGGCAAAGCTACCTTGACCACAATAGCAACTGCATTGCATCCTACTCCAGCAATTTGTGGAAGTCCACAGATAATAGCAAAGGAATTTATACTTGAAAATGAGGGTTATAACCGTGAGTTTTATACAGGCTTTTTAGGGCCAATAAACGAAAATGGCAATACTGCATCATTAATGGTTAACCTTCGTTGTATGAAAATTGAAGGCAACACGGCGCGTCTTTTTGTGGGTGGTGGCATAACGATTGGTTCCCAACCGCAGGAGGAATGGAACGAAACTCAAAATAAAATGCAGACTATGCTACAAGTATTGCAACCAATGCTTTAATATTTTCGGCTTCTTTGTACCTTTGTGCTACATGAAATTCTCAACAAAAATTGGTTCCCAAATCCTTGTACAATTGTGTTTGGACAAGGGTATTGACCACATAGTGATTTCCCCTGGTTCACGAAACGCACCACTTTCCATAGGTTTTGCCGAACATCCAAAATTTAATTGTTTTAGTATAGTTGATGAACGCTGTGCGGCTTTTTTCGCTTTGGGAATGGCGCAGCAATTAAAGAAACCCATTGCTGTTGTATGTACTTCCGGGTCGGCGTTGCTCAACTATTATCCTGCCGTGGCCGAAGCGTTTTATAGCGATATTCCATTGGTGATTATCTCTGCAGATAGGCCTGCGGATTTCATTGATATTGGCGATGGACAGACCATAAGACAGCAGAATGTTTTTGAAAATCATATTCTTTATAGTGCCAATTGTATTGAAGGTGAAGATTTTCAGATTAAAAATGAAACCAAAATAAATATTGCACTAAACACCGCAATAGAACTTAATGGTCCGGTACATATAAATATCCCTTTTTCAGAACCTTTGTACCAAACAACAGAAAATCAATTGGTTTGGCCGCAAAATGTGAAACCGCGTTCAAAAGAAAATACTTTAGAGGAAGATTTAACTCCTTTTATTGAACAGTGGAACAACAGCCAAAGGAAAATGATCCTTGTTGGAACACTTGCGCCAAATAGTGTAGAACAAAGGTTTGTGGAGCAACTTGCAAATGATGAAAGCGTTTTGGTGTTGACCGAAACAACTTCAAATCTTCATAATGAAAATTTTATTTCTTGCATTGACCAGTTGATTACACCTTTGAAAGAAGAAGATTTTAAAAAGTTGCGGCCGGATATTTTGCTCACTTTTGGTGGAATGGTGGTTTCAAAAAGGATAAAAGCATTTCTCCGAAGCTTTCCACCGAAGGCACATTGGCACGTTGATGTCAAAAAAGCGTACAATACTTTTTTTGTGCTGAAACACCACTTCAAGATACCAATAAACAATTTTTTTGTTGAATTTCTTCCGAAGACAAAGGCCGTAAAAAGTGATTACCAAAATCAATGGCTAACTGTAAAACATCATAGATTGCAACTTCACGAAATGTATGAAAAGGAAATTCCGTATTCGGATTTTATGGTTTTTTCGGAAATTTTCACGCAACTGCCGCAAAACCTTCAATTGCAATTAAGCAATAGTGCAACTATTCGCTATGCCCAGCTTTTTGAAATTCACGCAACGACCGAAGTGTTTTGCAACCGTGGCACCAGTGGGATAGATGGAAGCACGAGTACTGCTGTTGGTGCGAGCTATGCATCAAATTTACCAACCGTTTTTATAACTGGCGACCTCAGTTTTTTCTATGACAGCAACGCACTTTGGAACAATTACATTCCGAAGGATTTCAAAATAATTATTGTCAATAATGGTGGCGGCGGTATTTTCAGGATTCTACCGGGTGAAAAGGATTCGGAATTTTTTGACACCTATTTTGAAACGAGACATAACTTAAGTGCGAAACAACTTTCAGAAATGTACGGGTTCAAATATGAAACTGTTGGAAAAAAAGAAGAATTGAAGGAAAGTGTGAAGAATTTCTTCAACGAAAAAACTGGACCGGCATTGTTGGAAATCTTTACGCCTTCAAAGGTAAACGACAAGGTATTGCTGGATTATTTCAAATACATTTCATAAAAGGCTCTTTGCCCAGTGGACAGCGGTAACAAGGTTGTGGAAAACCTCGAACTGTTTTGTGCAGAATTTAGATTCTAGAACCGCATTAGATCGGGCTATTGGATTATAGTTCACAATCGCAATCCCCATCAAAGTAGGGATTTCGTTCAGATACTTATATTCTAAGGGTTTTATAGAATACGAATGTACACGATTGGCAATATAGACCCATGGTTCTGATCCCAAAAGAGTAAGTGTACTGAGCAATATTGAAAACTCGGTTTTGTATGAAAGTATGATTCCCTCCTTTACTTCCACAACAACTATGTTTCCATAAAAATAGTACATACCTATTTTGGTTTCCATTTCCTTGTCCAAATGAAATTCCGGGGGCAGCTTATGGGGATATATACTTTTCATAGGAGTGTGAATTTACATTTTCTGTTTCATTTGTATGTACGTGTTCGGTATTTTTTTAACAATAATAGAGTAACTTTGCAGCTATGATAAAATTGGGGGAATACAATACTTTAGAGATTCTTCGGGAAACCGATCCTGGCCTTTATTTGGGCGATGACGAAGAAAACGTGGTGCTGTTGCCGCATAGATACAAGCCAGAGGAATATGAAATTGGCGATAAAATCTCGGTTTTTATTTACCTCGATAATGAAGAACGCCCAATAGCTACAACGCTGGATCCTTTTCTACAACTAAACACTTTTGGTTATCTTCATTGTAGCGATGTTACCGAATTCGGAGCTTTTATGGATTGGGGATTGGAAAAACAGTTGTTTGTCCCTTTTAAAGAACAGGCGCGCCCAATGAAAAAGGGGAATTGGTACATTGTCTATTTATATATTGACGAAAAAACGAACCGTTTGGTGGGCAGTAGTAAAACAAACCATTTTCTTCAGAATGAAACCTTGACCGTTGAACCATTTCAGGAAGTAGATATTTTGGTAACCCACCTAACTGAAAAAGGCGCAAACGTAATTATAAATGGTGTTCACAAAGGATTGATTTATATTGAAAATATTTTTGAAGACATCCGCACGGGTGATAGAATGAAAGCTTTTATCAAAAATATACGTCCCGACAATAAAATAGACATTGTGCTGCAAACTCCAGGCTATAAGAGTATAGAGCCAAATGCAAACTTCATTCGTGAAGAACTGGAAGCTGCAGGTGGTTTTTTGCCGCTTCACGACAAATCGGATCCGGATTCAATAAAAAATTTATTGGGGATGAGCAAGAAAAGTTTTAAAAAGGCAATCGGTACTCTTTATAAGGATAAGCAGATTGTAATTAAGGAAGAAGGAATAGAACTACTGTGATGGCGTTCCATAAATCCCGTAATCTACATAGAAACCGCTCCGCCGTGGGCGTTGATAATAACCGTAGGAATAAGGCATAAGCTCTGGTCTTAAAAATCCTCGAGACTCTTTATAGGAAATGTTTTTAACAGCCGTTGAGCCATCAGCACTGTAACTGCTGTTACCACCATAAATCCCGTATTCTTTTGGATCTAATGAAATTTTAATATCAGATTTTACATAGCTTTCATTTGTGGACATCACATCGAACATACTTACGGCTTCCCTGTAGTTTTCCTTGCTCAATTTAAAAGAAGGAAGTTTATTTGAATATTTGGCTGTAAAATCTGAAGCGGAAGGGAGCGAAGTGGTCATCAAACTTTCAATTTCGGGAAGTTTCACGAAATCCAGCTTGAATTTATTGGACTCAAAATCCAACTGCGCGAAGGAAATTAGCGGGAACAATAATAGTATAAACAATAGATTTTTCATCGCAACAAAGATAACAAAAGTTAAGCCAACTTTAATTCCATATTTTTTTACAAATTCAGTTTTGTAGCTGTACTCTTTGGCAGCGCATCTTCATGGACGGTAACGCTAACGTCTTTTAAACGCATAT
>DAIMFZ010000094.1:0-1066 GCA_036724225.1 Aequorivita sp. | reverse complement strand
CATATAGGCTTCACTGAAATACACATAACCGCCATTGGCAACGCGAGCTTCGTCTGTGCCCCAACTGTTTTTTACTTTGTAGTATTTCGTACCGTTTTGGTCGCGGAGCATTCCAGTGATGTGCATTAAATGGTCATCGGTGGTGTCGTAATTTTCAAATTCCTCTTGACGATATTGCTGCGTTATTTTCTTTTCTGGATAAATTCCTCGTAACGATTTTACATTATTTTCAGCATTTTCAGGGATAATCGCTACGCCATCTTTTGAAGAAAACGTTTTTTCGCTAACATCACAATCCAGCTCCACGGTAAAACCTTTTTCCAGCGCATTGTCAATTGTTGCTACCATTTCATCTAAAGGAACGTTGTAAAAACTGCCGTTGCTCCAATTGTCAGGAATGTTCAAAATAAATTTTGAACAGAACGGCGCTTGCGTAAAACTGGTGATGTTCATATAATCCTTCGGCTGTATCTTCGTCATTTCCAAAAAGGTTTGCGGGGTATATTGTTTTCCTTCAAAAGTGAAATTGGAAACGTTTTTGCCTATATACGCATCTAAAACACCGTCAATAGCAGTACGCCATTTTTTACTGAGTTTTCTTCCAGGATTGTCTACGTAGGTTTTCAGCATTGCTTCCAGTACGGCCACCATTTCAGCGTGGTTGTAGGTGGTTTCACCAGCAAATAATCCGCTGAAGGCCTCTTCGGGAACGAGTCCATTTTTTTCCACGGAATTTATCACGTCGTGTGCCAAGCCTCCTTCGACAAACTGTGCACGACCTTGGCGCGTAATATAATTTTCTGCTTTTGCGGGATAGGTGTTTCGCACTTGGTACATTTCACTTAAATCTATTTTCTTTCCCGTTAGACGGATTATTTCGCTTTCCAAAAACGAAGTGCTGCTAAAACTCCAACAAGTACCCGTTATCCCTTGACTTATTACTGGCGTGGCTTCAAGGTCTGTAACGGTTGTGAATTTATACGCCTCTTGAGCAGCTAAGTTTAATGTGAAAAGAATTACGAGGGAAAGAAGAAAATGTTTCATTGTGTTTGAAGTTTTATTGTTT
>DAIMFZ010000093.1:2604-8929 GCA_036724225.1 Aequorivita sp. | reverse complement strand
CGTGGACCATCTTTCGCAGGCACTTGAGCTTTCCAATCAAGACACTAGTTTCGAGGAACAGAACATTCTACAAGGTACTGTAACCTTCGGAAATACCGATACCAAACAGGTTATGAAAAACCGGATGGACATTTTCGCGCTGAACGAAGAGCAGTCTTTCAAGGAAATTCTGCCAGAAATTATCCAACGCGGTTATTCGCGGATTCCTGTTTACAAAGACAATATAGACAACATTACCGGGATTCTGTATGTGAAGGATTTGATACCATACACAATCCGTAAAAACCTGGATTGGAAAACCCTGAAACGCGAAGCCTATTTTGTTCCCGAAAACAAAAAACTTGACGATTTGCTAAACGAATTCAAGGAAATGAAAATGCACCTCGCCATTGTGGTTGACGAATATGGCGGAACGAGTGGTTTGATTTCTTTGGAAGATATTATTGAAGAAATCGTGGGCGAAATAAGCGATGAGTTTGATGACGAGGATCTGATATTTTCAAAGCTCGACGACAATACTTTTGTTTTTGAAGGAAAAACACCGCTGAAGGATTTCTATAAAGTGATAAAACTCGAAGACCCCGAAATTTTTGAAGACGAAAAAGGCGAAGCGGAAACACTTGCGGGCTTTTTATTGGAGATTTCAAAAGGCTTTCCAAGGAAAAACGAAGTAATAACTTTCCATAAGTATGCGTTTACCATTGAAGCGTTTGAGGGCAAACGCATCAAACAAATAAAACTTACCATTGAAAATCAATAGTCTCATTTTCCTTTTCCTTTCAAGTCTTTTCATCTTCGTTTCCTGTGAAGATGATGTTTTGGTAAAACCATCGGCCATGCTTCGAATGGACTACCCAAAACCTGAATACCACACGGTGGAAACGGGTTGTGCCTACAACTTTTCTATGAATGAAAACGCAGTGATGATCCAAAAAAAACTTTGCGGCACTGATATTTATTATCCAAATATGAAGGCCACTTTATATTTGACATATCAAAATATAAGGAACAATAATTTAGATTCCTTGCTTCAAGATGCCCAAAAATTAGCGTACGACCATACCATAAAAGCAAACAGCATTCCCGAGCAACCTTTTATAAATCCTGATAAAAAGGTGTACGGTATGTTTTATATGATTAACGGCAATGCCGCCACCCAAGCTGAGTTTTACGTAACTGATAGCATCAACCATTTCTTGAACGGAGCACTGTATTTTGACGCCAAACCAAACTTTGATTCCATTTATCCCGCCGTGGTTTATCTTCGAGAAGACATTCGTAAACTTATGGAAACAATTACTTGGGAATAGCGCTCTTCTGAGGCTACCTGAAAAAAGTTAACAAACCCTTTGCAATAGGTTCAGCAAGTTTTTGTAACTTTTGACTGTAAAACAAACAACTATGGTCAAAGTATATTCACGTTACGGTATCTGGATTGCGCTAATCCTGATTGCTTATTTTCTACTTATAAAATTGATAGGCCTACATCAATATCCCACATTGAGTGCAGTAAACGGGCTGATTTTTGGGTTAGGCATCTATTTGGCTCTCAAAAAATACAAAAGTCAAAAAAATAACTTCAAATATGAAAAAGGATTTGAAGTTGGCCTTCTCTCGGGTGGAATTGCCTCCATCATATTTACAGTTTTTATGGCCATATATATGTACCAAATAGATACTGAATTCGCAGCAAGCATCATGAAAAGATGGAATCTTGATTATGATCTTGGCACTTTTATGCTGCTTTTGACTATTCTAATCATGGGTTTCGTAACTACTTTGATTTTGACCCTTACCTTTATGCAACTTCTCAAAAAATCATGGAACACACAGGATGGAAACAGGAATACCATGAAATAAAAGTTTCAAATCTCATATTCCAAATTCCAAACCTGCTTTTTGGCTGTTAGGTTCCAAAAAAAAATGAAACCAAATCGTTTGGGCAATTGGTTCTGAAAAGATTAAATAAAAAACACTTTGCCGTTTCCATTTTAAAAATTATATTTGCAGCCCCCTACGCAAACCGTGTTTGCTTCGGAGGCTAAGGCCCCCGCAAACGTTAGGGAAATATAAGTTTAACTAATTTTATAAACGATTCGCTATGTACGCAATTGTAGAGATAGCAGGGCAGCAAGTAAAAGTTGCGAAAGACCAAAAGGTTTTTGTCAATCGTTTGCCAGTTGAAGAAGGAAAAAAAGTGTCTTTTGACAATGTACTTCTTATTGGTGACGGAGACAATATTACCATTGGCGCCCCCGCTATAGACGGAGCTCAAATAGGAGCTAAAGTCGTAAAACACCTAAAAGGTGACAAGGTTATTGTATTCAAAAAGAAAAGAAGAAAAGGTTTCCGCAAGAAAAACGGCCACCGTCAATATCTTTCTGAAATCATAATCGAGAGCATTGTAGCTTCAGGAGCTACACCTGCCAAAAAAGAGGAAACTAAAGCAAAAGCTGAAAAGCCTAAAAAAGAAACCAAGCCAGCCGCTGCAAAAGTAGAACCTAAAAAGGAAACTGCACCAGCCGCCGCTAAAGCTAAAGTTGACAAAGTTAAAGCTGAAGCCAAACCAGAAACAAAAAAAACAACTTCTACTAAAAAAGAGGTTGAGGTTAGCGAAAACTTGGTAACACGTGCAGAACACCGTGCAGAAGAAGCCCACATCGAAATAAACATCGAGAAAGTGCTTCACAGTATTGGTACTGCATTAAAATCTGACGCTGACGATCTAAAATTGATCAACGGAATTGGTCCAGTTTACGAAGAAAAATTGAACGAACTTGGTATTTACACTTTCGAGCAAATCAGTAAACTTAAAGCTGCAGATCGCGAAGAGCTTTCAGCTATTGACGGCATAACCCGCGATAAGATTGAAGCTGAAGAATGGGTAAAGCAGGCTAAGGAATTGTTGAAAAACAAATAAACCGAAATCATTAATTAAAAAATTATAAACCATGGCTCACAAAAAAGGAGTTGGTAGTTCCAAAAACGGTCGCGAATCAGAATCGAAACGCCTTGGCGTTAAGATTTTCGGAGGGCAGGCTGCTATTGCCGGAAATATCATTGTAAGACAAAGAGGAAATACGCATCACCCAGGTGAAAACGTATATGGTGGAAAAGACCATACCTTGCATGCGCAAGTTGATGGCTTAGTAAAATTCACCAAAAAGAAAGATAACAAGAGCTACGTTTCCATCGTTCCAAACGCGGAGGCATAGTTTAAAATCATCTTGTTAAAATATAAAAAACCTTCACAGTAATGTGGAGGTTTTTTTGTTTTAGCGTACTAGCTGTTTTGAAAATTCAGAAAAGGAAATAGGATTTTTTAAAAGAATCCATTTCTCATCCTCAGGATAGTGTGAATAGATAAAATCTGAAGGCTTTGTTAGAAACCAAAAATCATCTGGCATCTTGCCATTACCGTTGCTTATGGCCCAGGTAATGTCCAGAAGTTGCCATTTTCCCTTGAGTTTTATGGCATTCCATGTATGGTCGGGTTTTTTGCTTTTTTGTGCTCTTCCTGTGTAATCTTTAGTATATCCATGGACCACTTCCGCAGAAATACCTACATCTTCACATAATTTTTTATAGAGGAAAGCAAAACCACCACAAAGTGCCATTTTTCGTTCCAAAACCTTTTTTATCACATTTTCTTCGGAAATGTAAAATTCCTTTTGAAGTTTTACATTTCTGCGTAATTCATTGTCATATGAAATATTGGCAGCAATCCATTTATAGATCGCTGTGGCTTTTTCTGTATCTGAAACTGCATTTTCCGTAATCTTAAAAGCAAGTGTTTTGGTGGAAAAAGAAGCGTTGTTTTCCTTCGGAAGTGATTTTTTATACGCTTTGTTATTGTCTATTACAGCACCAATCTGCCCATAGGAATTGAAGCCAAAGCCCATAAGTAAAATTGAAAAAAAGAAAATCGACCTTATCAGCATTTTGAATATGTTACTATGCTGTAAACGAAACAATAGGGATTATATTGAAAGATGTTGCCGTTATAAATTACTTGAGCAATTCATTTAAATCTTCTTCTGACACATTTAGCAAGCCAACTTTGGGAAGGCGTTTGGTAAGCTCCCTCCAGTTGCTGTCTTTTTTATAGATATTTTGAAGTATTTCCGAAGCGCGTTCTATTTGTTTATCGTTAGCTAAAGTAATCGCCGTCCAATATTGCATTTCTAGGTTTTCGGGAAACATTTTCATGGCGGCATTGTATTCGTCCATTGCGCTTTTCATTTCATTTTTTTCAACATATAAATCGCCTTGGTTCATATGCTCATAGGCCCGAAATACTTTTAAAAGTCTGTCAATTTCAGGGATTGGATTTTCAGCGTCATCTACTCTTAAATCAATCAATTTATCATTCCACGGTTCCTTAGAAGCTTCTGCAGCAAAGACCAACAGTGCGGCAGATTGCTTTCCGCGAATGTCGCCGCCCGCTTGTTGTGCGGCTTGCAACACTGCAACCATTCTTTCGGCCAAAGGCATTTCGCTGTGCTCTTTCCAGGCCTTTTCCATGGCTGGAACTACTTTGTTGTTCAACATCATATTTGCTTGTACCGAAAAGTTTTCGCCATTGGCATGCCCTGCATAATCTATACAACTTTTGCCCGTGTGTGTTGCAACCCTACCCTGTTTGTCCAAAATGGCGACTTGCCGAAAATCGCGTCCTTCGTCATCACGCAACAAAATGTCCATCGCTTCTTGGGGAGATTTTCCCTGCTTCAATAAATCTAAGCCACGAATTCCAAAGGATTTATTGGTAAAGGATTGCGTAGCTACAACGCCCACACCAGCTTCGCCCCAAGAAACCGCTGTGCCCACACTGAACCAATGGCTTTGCACAGCTACCGCCATTTCGCCTGTTTTTGCATCGCGGGCAACAATGGAAAAAGTGTGTGCTAAGGGATCGTTAGGTTTCAAAGTTTGTGAATTCATTTGAAAAACTGAGGCAATTGCAAGTAATGAAAGAATAGACTTCATAGAATTAGGATTTATATTTCTAAAGATAAATGATTTAGCCTATTAAAAACCACAATCGATAAAATTTCAAAAGACATAAAAAAACCCCACATTATGTGAGGTTTAAAACAGATTTTCCAGAAATGTTCAGAGTACATCTTCCCAAATTGATGGAGAAAGCGTAAAACCCAACATTTATAAATATAAAGGCTGGGGCTTTGTTATCCCTTTTCAGACCAAGCATTAGAGAGTGGCCCTTCCAAGCTCGCGCTCATGAATTCACGATTCATCCGCGCAATGCTCACAAGTGTTATGCCTTTTGGACATTCAATTTCACAAGCTCCAGTGTTAGTGCAATTTCCAAAACCTTCTAGATCCATTTGTTTCACCATATTTAGCGCACGTTCCGTAGCTTCAATCCTTCCTTGAGGCAACAGCGCAAATTGGCTAATCTTGGCAGATGTGAACAACATGGCACTCGCGTTCTTACATGCCGCCACGCAGGCGCCACATCCGATGCAGGCAGCTGCATTAAATGATTCATCGGCATCGTGTTTGTTTACGGGAATGGTGTTGGCATCAATTGTATTTCCAGAAGTGTTCACAGAAATATAACCTCCAGCTTGTTGAATTCTATCAAACGCACTTCTGTCCACTACCAAATCCTTAATTACAGGAAAAGCCTTTGCGCGGAATGGTTCAATAACAATAGTATCGCCATCGTTGAACATACGCATATGCAACTGGCAAGTTGTAACCAATCTATCAGGTCCGTGAGGCTCGCCATTGATTTGCAATGAGCAACTTCCGCAGATTCCTTCACGGCAGTCGTGATCAAAAACCACGGGGTCTTCGCCTTTGTTTATTAAACCTTCATTGAGGACGTCAAGCATTTCCAGGAATGACATATCGCCTTCAACGCCGTCAATAGGGTAGGTTTTTAGTTCTCCTTTTGCTTTGGCGTTTTTTTGACGCCATATTTTTAGTGTTAACTTCATGTTGTTAAAAGTTAATTGTTATTTGTTAATTGTGGCATGCCTTTCAAATTTGATAGATTCATTTTATATATTGACTTCTTTGCCATTATATTACTATTTATTATCTGCCGCTTTCTTTAAGTAATTGATATATCCGTTTAATACTGCCAGACAATCGTTTATTTGCTTTTTATATTTCTGAAATTCTTCTTCAGCAATATAACCTTCATCAAGCGAGGTTATAAATTGATCTAATAATTCATATAGAGAACCTCGGGAAGTTCTGCAATATTGAATATTTTCTTTATGATGAAATCTTCCATAACCTTCTGAAATATTGTGAGTTACTGATCTGGAAGCTCTTCTCATTTGAGAAACCA
>DAIMFZ010000093.1:0-2594 GCA_036724225.1 Aequorivita sp. | reverse complement strand
AGAAACCAATTCATATTTTTCAAAAGCTGGAAACGTAATGATTAATTGTTTGACATCATTTCTTAATTGTCTTCCCATTTTCCAACAATTCAAATCTTCAAAGCTCTTAATCTCTCCCATCTTTAGTGTTAATAGATCAATGGTAATTGTTAATTGTCTCTATTTATTTTTTGAGACTTCATTTATAAAAAGTCACAAACCCACAATTAACAAATAACGCTTAACAAATAACACTATTTATAACTACGCGCCTTAACTTCAATATTCTCATAATCCAATACTTCTTTGTGAAGCACTTCATTTCCTGGGTCTCCGGTGTATTCCCATGCGGCAACGTACATAAAGTTTTCGTCGTCGCGGAGGGCTTCGCCTTCATCAGTTTGATATTCTTCACGGAAATGGCCACCTGCAGATTCATTTCTGTGCAGTGCATCTTTTGCGAACAATTCACCCAATTCCAAGAAATCTGCTACGCGGGTGGCTTTTTCAAGCTCGGCGTTCATTTCGTTCATTTCTCCGGGAACTTTTACGTCTCTCCAGAATTCTTCACGAAGTGCCTTGATTTCAGACATTGCTTCTTTCAAACCTTGGGCGTTTCTTGCCATTCCACATTTGTCCCACATAATCTTTCCAAGTTTTTTATGAAAATGATCTACGGAATGCGTGCCTTTGTTGTTTATCAATTTCTCCAAAAGTCCGCGAACCTTGTTTTCGGCTTCGTCAAATTCCTTAGTGTCTGTTGGTATTTTTCCTGTTTTAATATCATGTGCCAAATAATCGCCAATAGTGTATGGCAACACAAAGTAACCATCTGCCAAACCTTGCATTAGGGCCGAAGCTCCCAAACGGTTTGCGCCGTGGTCGCTAAAGTTGGCTTCCCCAAGAACATAACAACCCGTAATGGTGGACTGCAAATTGTAATCTACCCAAACACCGCCCATAGTGTAATGCACTGCGGGATAGATCATCATTGGGGTTTCATACGGGTTTTGGTCAACAATTTTTTCGTACATCTGGAAGAGGTTTCCGTATTTTTCCTCGATAACCTGCTTGCCAAGTTTTTGCACTTCTTCTTTGGAAGGATTGTGGTTTCCGTGAATGCCTGCGCGCTCTTTTCCGAAGCGTTCAATTGCCGAAGCAAAATCCAGAAAAACGGCCTGTCCCGTTTTGTTTACTCCAAAACCGGCATCGCAACGTTCTTTTGCGGCACGCGATGCAACATCGCGAGGAACAAGGTTTCCGAAGGAAGGATATCTTCTCTCCAAATAATAATCACGCTCCTCAGCTGAAAGATCGTTTGGTTTTTTCTTGCCGCTGCGAATTGCTTCGGCATCTTCTTTTTTCTTTGGAACCCAAATTCTTCCATCATTTCTTAACGATTCAGACATCAAAGTCAATTTACTTTGATGGTCGCCAGAAACAGGAATACAGGTTGGGTGAATTTGTGTATAACAAGGATTTGCAAAATAAGCTCCTCTTTTATGAATTTTCCATGAAGCGGTAACATTGCTTCCCATAGCGTTTGTGGAAAGATAAAAAACGTTTCCGTAACCTCCCGAAGCAATAACCACGGCGTGTGCGGAATGTCTTTCTATTTCTCCTGAAACTAAATCGCGGGCAATGATTCCTCTTGCTTTGCCGTCAACGATTACCAAATCGAGCATTTCGTGCCGGTTGTATGGTGTTATTTTTCCACGGTTTATTTGGCGGTTCATTGCGGCATAAGCACCCAGAAGTAGTTGTTGCCCTGTTTGTCCTTTCGCGTAGAAAGTACGGGAAACCAGCACACCCCCAAAAGAACGGTTGTCTAACATTCCGCCATATTCACGGGCGAAGGGAACTCCTTGCGCCACACATTGGTCAATAATATTCGCTGAAACCTCAGCGAGACGCCAGGTGTTGGACTCTCGCGAACGATAATCGCCTCCTTTTACGGTATCGTAAAATAATCTATAGATGGAATCGCCATCGCCTTGATAGTTTTTGGCAGCGTTGATACCTCCTTGCGCGGCTATGGAGTGCGCGCGACGCGGAGAATCTTGATAGCAAAATGTTTTTACGTTATAGCCCAGCTCTGCAAGTGTTGCAGCGGCACTACCACCGGCCAAACCGGTACCTATAACTATTACGTCTATATTCCGCTTGTTGGCGGGGTTTACAAGATGGATATCATTTTTATGTTTTGTCCACTTATCGGCTATGGGTCCTTTTGGGATTTTGGAATCTAATTTCGACATTGCATTTTGTTTTAGTGGATTTGATTTAAGTGAAGGTAAAGGGCGATGAAAATAAAGCCCAACGGAATAAAAATTGCGTAAAACTTGGTAAATCCTCTTAACCCCTTTGAGTATTTATTGTTCCAGCCCAAACTTTGGAAGGACGATGAAAAGCCGTGCCAAAGGTGAAGCGCCAACAGTATAAAAGCTAAACAGTAAAGCCCTACACGAACCGGATTTCCAAATTTGTGAACCAGTTCAGTATAGTAATGTGTTGGATCATCCGGAATAACATTGATGTATTTATTGGTAATTTCCGGCACCCAAAAATCGTAAAAGTGAAGTCCAAAAAAGGCCAAGATCACCAAGCCCGAAATA
>DAIMFZ010000092.1:0-8993 GCA_036724225.1 Aequorivita sp. | reverse complement strand
AATTCATTCTGATCCTGTCTCCCAATAAAGCGCCGCCCGTTTTTCTTTTTGAAGGATCAACCGAAACAATGGCGATTGTTTTTTCGGGGAAGTCTATTAAATATCTTCTCACCAACTCATCAACCAAAGACGATTTTCCAGAACCGCCGGTGCCTGTAATTCCCAAAACTGGCGTTTCCGATTTTTTTGCTGCTGTCCTAATTTCGTTGATGAAATCGCTATGTTTTTCTGAGAAATTTTCAGCGGCAGAAATGGCTTTTGCCAATTTTATCGGATTTTTCCCGGCCAAATCGGAAACAGAAAAATCAACAATTTCACCAGTTGGAAAATCGCAAGTCGAAACCATATCATTGATCATTCCCTGCAAGCCCATACTTCTGCCATCATCTGGGGAATATATCCGCGTGATTCCATATTCCGTCAATTCCTTGACTTCTTCCGGAAGAATCACGCCGCCGCCGCCGCCAAATATTTTAATTTGTGGTGCGCCTTTTTCCTGAAGCAAATCGTACATATATTTAAAATATTCTATATGTCCGCCCTGATAGGAAGTCATCGCAATGGCGTTTGCATCTTCCTCAATGGCACAATTGACCACTTCTTCAACACTTCTGTCATGCCCAAGGTGAATCACTTCAACGCCAGTGGCCTGAATAATTCTCCGCATAATATTGATGGCGGCATCATGTCCGTCAAATAGGGAAGCGGCAGTTACTATTCTAATTTTATTTTTTGGTTTATAGGGTGTAATTGGTTTCATTTTATCTTTGCTTGTAAGCCGCAATTTACGAAAATTAATAAGTTTTATTTAATTGGCTATTCTTTAGTTTTTGACTTTTGGATATTTATGTCAAAAAAAATAAGCAAAAAGCCAAAAAAGAGGCATGAAGTTTAAAAAAAGAACAGAAAAGCTATAGATATCTTAAAAAAGCGAATATTTTTCTCAATTCTACATAATTCAAATCCTGTTCATTTTTATAAGCTTCTTTTTCAAAACTGATGTTCTTATACCAATTAAATATTTAAATGTTGTATTAAAAATTTGAATTATTTTTAGATCAGATTAGGAAGAAAAATTAAGCATAACCTTTGCTACGGTTATTTTTTATGACGACGAATGAGTTAAAAAGAAACAAATTTTATGCGGCATTTGAATGTTTAAATGGTATTATAGGTGAATTCATGATTTTTATATTGAAGAAGACGAATGCAGTATTCTATAAAATACCAAACAAAAAAGAAAATCCACAGCAATTCAACTTGCTGTTTTAAATGAATTTTTTCGTGGTTTAAAAATAAGGCATCATTGATACTTTTCTTATTTTTTAAGAAGATAAATGGGAAAATCGTCAATCCGGAATAGTTCTTCGGAATGAGATATTTAAAAATGATGACCATATCAAAAGCAATATTCAAAAATCAATCCAAATTACGTGCTATTTAAGCAATGACAATAATATAAAAATGGCATGGCATACTTTCAAATTTGAGTTGCCATACCATTTGTTTTTAAATTATTTTTTATGATTCGAAACCAGTCATTTAGTTTTTAGTTTTAACTGGAAAGGGCGGCGTTTCCATCTTTTTGGGAGGATTGGCTTTCAGCTGTTCCAAAACAACTTCGATGGCTTTTTCCAATTGGGGATCTTTCCCTTTAATAACTTCCGCAGGCCATTGTTCCACCTCAATATCTGGCGCTACCCCTTCGTTTTCTATGCCAAAACCTTTTTCATCATAGAAAGCCAAATTTGGGGCAGTGACAATTCCGCCGTCAATAAACTCCGGATACCCTAAAATACCTACCAAACCTCCCCAGGTTGTTTTTCCGATAATGGTACCCAAATCGTTTTTTCTGAACAAATAAGGGAAATAATCGCCTCCAGATCCGGCAGTTTCATCTATAAGTAAAACTTTTGGGCCTTGAATGGACGCGTTAGGTGCTTTCTGATCTTTTCCATAACGGTAGCTCCAGTACGATTGCAGTGGACGTTTTAAAATATCGATATAATAATCCGCCAATTGGCCGCCGCCATTAAAACGTTCGTCAATAATTATTGCGGACTTATTTGCCTGCGGAAAGAAATAGCGCTTGAAGTATTCATGGCCTTGTGTGGTTGTATTTGGCACATAAACATAAGCCACCTGCCCATTGGTTGCCTCATTCACTTTTTTGATATTGCCTTCCACCCAATCCCGATTTCGTAAAGACATTTCCGAAGAAATAGGCGTAACGGTAACTTTCCTTGCATTGGCCATAGTTGGATTAGTAGAGACCGTTAGTACGGTTATCTTATCAGCCGTATTTTCAAAAAAACTGAAGAAATTATCATTTGCCGTAATGGTTTTGCCATTAACTTCTAAAATATAATCACCCTCTTTAATAGCTACGCCAGGTTCAGTAAGTGGTGATCTCAACTCTGGAGTCCAGTTCAATCCGCCATAGATTTTTTTGATGCGATAGCGGTTGTTCACAACCTCATAATCTGCCCCTAACAATCCTCCCGAAATATTTTTGGTTTCTATCATACTGTCACCCTTACTCGAAAAACGGTGATGGCCAACGGACAATTCACTGAACATCCACTCCATAACCCGGTAAAGATCATTTTTACAGGACAAATGGGGAAGAAAAGTCGCATATTTCTTTTTCATGGCGTCCCAATCCACACCGTGCATGCCAGGGTCATAGAAATAATCCCTGTTAACCCGCCAAGCCTCCTCAAAAATGTTAGGCCATTCGGCTAGGGGCTCAATTTTTACCTGTACGTTATTGGTATTCACAATGGCATCATCTTCCGGTTTTTTTCCGGTATCGGTGATGCCCCATGTATCTTTGATTTGGTATAGGGTTTTGGTTCCTTTAGCCGCAATCATATAATCATCTGCAGGCATAATGGCTTCATCTTTTCTTTTCTTCAGGTCATATTGATGAAGCATTGTTTTTTCATCATTTGAATCTTGTGCCAAATAATACAATTCTCCTTCTTTTGGCACTTGCAGGTTTCTGTAATTGCCTGAAGGTACAGGAATTGAAACAATTCTGTTTGTGATGCCTTCCCAATCAATGCTAAGCGGAGGAATGTTTGTATTTTCCTTTTTATCTTCTTTTTTGTCTTCTTCTTTGTCTTCTTCTTTGCTCTTATCAACAGTTTCTTCCGTATCATTTTCCTTGGCAAAAGGGGAAACCGTATTTTTTTGAAGGGTGACAAGATACAAGGAATTGCTTGCTGCCATATCCTGATTGGAAAGATCAAACCAGTTAACAACGGGACCGGCATCCGTAGAAGCAAACAGATACAAATACTTGCCGCTTGGATCAAAAACGGGATTGCTAACATCTGATAAACCATCAGAAACTGGATAGGATTTATTTTCTGCTATAGAATATAAGTAAGCCTGTTCAAAATTGGTTTCGGTGATGATGGTGTAAGAAATCCAGCCCGAATCTGCCGACCAACTGCCAAAAAGCTCCCGGAATGCGCCTGGGGCATAAACCATATCGGCAGCAATTTTGGTGGATTTCCCACTAGAAATGTCCATTAAATAAAAGTTTCGGCCATTGTCTATAAAACAGATTTTTTTGTTGTTGGGAGACCAATGAATGTTCGCGTAAAATCCCGAACCACTTAAAGCAATTTTTTTGGTCGCTCCATCACCGTTTGCGTTTTTAATATGCAGCGCATATTCACCGCTTTCATCAGAGAAATAGGCAATTTGTTTTCCGTCTGGTGACCAGGTGGGATATTTTTCGTGTGTTCCCGGAGTATTTGTTAAGTTTAGCGGATCTCCTTTTTTAGCGGGAATCGTGATGATTTCTCCTCTAAAATCTACCACCATACGAGCACCGGAAGGAGAGATGTTTACACTGCGGATATAATCATTGCCTGTCACAAATCTTGATCTGTGTTCCAATAAATCGGTGGCGATGCCCACTTTTATCCTTGAAGTATTTCCGCTGGAAACATTAAAAATATGAAGATATCCGTTTTGTTCAAAAATGATTTCCCCTTCAGAAGCTGAAATATTTATGATCGGAAAATCCTTAAAAACGGTCAGTTGTTTGATTTCTTTTTTGTCTTGCTCATAACTATAAAGGTTAAATTCTCCATTTCGGTCACTTATGAAATAAACATCTTTACCTATCCAAACCGGCTGTGTGTCGTTGCTGCCTTCCGCAGGTTTTGGGATTTCGGCTACGGCATGATTGTTAATTTCATAAATCCAAATTCTGCTGGTGGTGCCTCCGCGATAATGTTTCCACTGCTTAAACCTGTCGGCAATTGGTGTGTAAGCGATTTGGTTGCCATCCGGACTGTAAGAAGCCCAATAGGCATTGGGAATATCCAGTGGTGTTACGTTGCCATTGGCTATTTCAATGGTAAAAAGTTGGGCATACCTGTTGGTAAAAGTGTTGCGTTGAGAATTAAACAAAACTTGTTGGCCATTCGGCGTAAATCCCCTAACCAAATCATTATAAGGATGCCATGTAAGACGCTTTGGTACGCCGCCCGAAACAGGCACAATATACACATCTGTATTGCCATCGTATTGCGCATTGAAAGCAATCATACTGCCGTCTGGGGAAAAAATAGGATTCGATTCCACGCCTTCATCCACCGTTAATCTCCTTGGATTGGAACCATCTTTATTGGCAACCCAAAGGTCTTCGGCATAAATGAAGGCAATATGGGTTTTGCTGATGGCCGGCTCAGAAAGTAAGCGCGTGTCTTTAATGTCTATAGCCAACATTGGGCTGTAAATAAACATACATAAGAAGGATAGGCTAAATAGCTTTGGGAAAGAGAATTTCATGGTACAAAAGTTTTAATGTTTGATGAGATACTAACAAATATAATCAATTTTATAAAACAAGTTAAACTGAGTAAAGTCTAATTTTTTTTATGGAAATAACAAAAAATACAGTTTAGTGAGCTTGAATTGTTAGAAAAAATCACTGATGAAATTCCCCTAAATAATTGTAAATTTGTGTCGTTAAAAATTGATAAAATGACATTTCAAGACCAAATAAAACAAGGAATTCCCACCGAATTGCCTTCAAAAAAAACCTACGATAAAGCAATAAACCACGCCCCGAAACGCATGGATATTTTGTCGAATGAAGAAAAAGAGCTCGCAATCAGAAATGCTTTGCGGTATTTTGACAAAAAACACCACACTGTTTTAGCAAAGGAATTTGCCGAGGAATTAAGGAAATATGGACGAATTTATATGTATCGTTTTCGGCCCGATTATAAGTTTTATGCAAGGCCAATCAACGAATATCCGGGAAACTCCGTGCAGGCAAAAGCCATTATGCACATGATTCAAAATAATTTGGATGAAGCCGTGGCGCAGCATCCCCACGAATTGATTACGTATGGCGGCAACGGCGCTGTTTTTCAAAATTGGGCGCAATATTTATTGACCATGAAATACTTGTCGGAAATGAACGATGAACAAACGTTGATTATGTATTCCGGCCATCCCATGGGCTTGTTTCCCTCCAATACCAATGCCCCAAGAGTGGTGGTTACCAACGGAATGATGATTCCCAATTACAGCAAACCAAACGACTGGGAAAAATACAATGCCTTGGGGGTAACGCAATACGGACAAATGACGGCCGGCAGTTATATGTATATTGGTCCGCAGGGAATTGTGCACGGAACTACAATTACGGTGTTAAATGCAGGCCGAAAAATTGCTAAAAATGGTGAATCTTTGGCGGGGAAATTATTTCTGACTTCTGGATTGGGAGGAATGAGCGGCGCATAGCCAAAAGCGGGAAATATCGCTGGCTGTATTACGGTTTGTGCCGAAGTGAATCCGAAAATAACGGAAATTCGTTTGTCGCAAGGATGGATTGATGAAAAAATATCCGATTTAGATGAATTGGCTGCACGAGTAATAAAAGCCAAAGAAAATAAGGAAGTGGTTTCCATTGCCTTTTTAGGAAATATCGTGGAGGTTTGGGAGAAATTCGATAAAGAAAAGGTATATGTAGATTTGGGATCGGATCAAACTTCATTGCACAATCCTTGGGCAGGTGGTTATTATCCGGCAGGAATTTCTTTTGAGGAGTCCAATGTGATGATGGTGGGAAATCCTACATTATTTAAAGAAAAAGTTCAGGAAAGTTTAAGAAGACAAGTTGCCGCAATAAACAAACACACCGAAAAAGGAACTTATTTCTTTGATTATGGGAATGCTTTTTTATTGGAAGCAAGCAGGGCAGGAGCAAAAATTTACAAAGATTCAATGGGGAATTTCTGCAGTAAGGAAACCCTCTCTTCCCTTGGGGAAGAGACCGAGAGATGGGAATATCCGTCTTATGTGCAAGACATTATGGGACCAATGTGTTTCGATTATGGTTTTGGACCTTTTCGCTGGGTGTGCACAAGCGGAAATCCAATTGATTTAGAAAAAACGGATAAAATTGCTTGCGAAGTTCTGGAAGAAATCAGAAAAAATTCTCCAAAGGAAATTCAGCAACAAATGACCGATAATATTCAGTGGATTAAAGGAGCGCAGGAAAATAAATTGGTGGTGGGCTCGCAAGCCAGAATCTTATACGCCGATGCGGAAGGCCGCATGAAAATTGCGGAGGCTTTTAACAATGCCATAAAAAAAGGAGAAATTTCTGCTCCTATAGTTTTGGGACGTGACCATCACGATGTTTCCGGAACGGATTCTCCTTACCGGGAAACCTCTAATATTTACGATGGCTCCAAATTTACGGCCGATATGGCCATTCAAAATGTGATTGGCGACAGCTTTCGTGGGGCAACTTGGGTTTCAATCCATAACGGCGGTGGCGTAGGCTGGGGAGAGGTTATTAATGGCGGATTTGGTATGGTTCTTGATGGTAGTTTAGAGTCCGGAAAACGATTGAAAAGCATGCTTTTCTGGGATGTAAACAATGGGATTGCACGCAGAAATTGGGCGAGAAATGAAGGTGCGGTATTCGCCATAAAAAGAGCGATGGAAGTGGAGCCGAATTTAAAAGTGACTTTGCCTAATTTAGTCGATGACACAATCTTGAAAGATTTATTTTAATAATTACTTGAAAGATTTATTTTAATAATTAAAATTGTATATAAATGAAAGCCTTAAAATTTCTTCCGTTAACATTAATTTTTTTGGTAGTTTCTTGTAGTTCTATTAGAGTTACGACCGACTACGATACCACTGTCGATTTTTCAAAGTATAAAACATTTGCCTTTTATAAAAAAGGGATTGATAAAGCCGAAATCTCCGATTTAGACAAACGAAGAATCTTAAAGGGCATTGAAAGCGAAATGTTGGCAAAAGGCTTTACAAAATCTGATGAGCCAGATTTACTGGTTAATATTTTTGCAAAATCAACCCAAAAAGTTGATGTTTACAACAATAACTTTTATTACGGATGGTATCCTTGGTATTACGGACCAAATTTTGGAACACAGGTTTCCAAATATACGGAAGGCACCTTGTTTATTGATTTAATTGATGCCAATAAAAAAGAATTGGCTTGGCAGGGAATGGGAAGCGGTGCTTTGTCCAATTTAGGGAATGTTGCCAAAAAGGAAGAAAAAATTAAGGAGTTTGTTGCGGAAATTATGGCGCAATATCCTCCGGGAATTGGAAAATAATTTTATTTTAAAAATTTTAGCCTATGAATTTAAAAACGTTCTGAAATTTCAGAACGTTTTTTAGTTATTTTTGCAGCATGATGTTTGAAAAACAAATTCTTTCAGAAGAAGATTATTACACAAATGAAGAGGGCTACCGTGTATTTACGGAAAAGTATCATTTGAAAAGAGGTTATTGTTGTAAAAACGGCTGCAAACATTGTCCGTATGGATACGACAAGAAAACAGACAGGATAAAGCGTTAACTTCAATATCTTAACAATAAAAATAAAATGATGTTAAAAAGAATACTTTTGGCGGTGGTTGTGTTTCAACTTTCTGCTTGTTCAGAATTACAACAGGTAATAAATCAATTGCCTAATGGAGGAATTACAAATGAACAAATTGCGGCCGGTTTAAAGGAAGCTTTGCAAAATGGAGTTAAAAATCAGGTAACTACCTTGGCTGTTCAGGATGGGTTTTTTAAAAATGAACTGGTTAAAATATTACTTCCTGAAGAATTGCAAAAAGTTGACCGAACATTAAGGAGTATCGGACTGTCAAGCTTGGCCGACGAGGGTTTGAGAGTGTTGAACAGGGCTGCGGAAGATGCCGTAGGAGAAGCCATTCCCATTTTTTCGGATGCTATAAAAAATATGACATTTGTTGATGCAAAAAACATTTTGTTGGGCGATAAAAATTCCGCTACCTTATATTTGAAAACGGCAACTTCAGCGGCATTGTACCAAAAGTTTAATCCGATTATCAACAATTCATTTAAAAAAGTGGGCGCTGATAAAATTTGGGCGGACTTAATTACAAAATACAATAATTTGCCATTAACTGCCGACGTAAATCCGGATTTAACGGATTATGTGACCAATGAAGCCCTGAAAGGCGTTTTTACCATGGTTGAAGTGGAAGAAAGAGAAATTAGGGCAAATATTGCCAAACGTACTTCCGATTTGATGAAAAGGGTTTTTGCGTTGCAGGATTAATTAATAACACTAACTTCAAAATTCTAAGTTTTGAATACCGTCATTCTGAACTTGTTTCAGAATCACATTTTGTGAAGATCTAATATTGATGAGAAACTGAAACAAGTTCAGTTTGACGTAATTTTTTAAATGTAGCTTTAAAAATGACTGTCTAATTTTTTGTGCAATGCTTTAAAATAATCAAAAGCCAGCAATAACCTGGATCCATACCAGCTAAACATTTCACCATCGGCAAAAACTGTGATTGAACGATTGGTGTAAGTTGAAATTTCCATCGCATGTTCATCTTTAAAAGGAAAAGGTTCTGAAGATAAAATGATGATTTCAGGGTCGCCTTCATAACGAATTTTACTTATTTCCACTTTGGGATAGCGACTCATATTTT
>DAIMFZ010000091.1:0-9024 GCA_036724225.1 Aequorivita sp. | reverse complement strand
CGATGATCAAAAATCGCAAGCGTGAGGTCGAACAACTTATTACTGACGCCAAGAACCTCGATAAACACAATATGCTGGATGAGCAAATGAAAATGATGAAGCAACAGATGAAAAAAATGGGACAGCCAAAACAACAGTTTGGCCGTAGCGGTCGTGGTGGAAGAAGGTTTTAACCTATTTCTTGTTTTCTTCATAATATATTTCTTCTTCTTTTTTGTAGTTTGACGATTTTAAAGCGCCTTTCATCGAATAGAAACTTGTAGATCAGATGAGTAGCTTATCTTTGACAAAAGCTCTATGCTTATGGGTAGAAAACTACTTTTTTTCTTCTTATTGATGGCCATTTCAGCGCAATCACAAATTGAGCAGAGTACGCTATTTTCTGAAGCCATTGAAAAAAACATCAAGAAATACACGAAAAATTCACAAAATGCGTATGCTGAAAAGGATTTTGACCGTGCAGAATTTTTATTTGATTCCCTTATCAATAACGTGGTTAACGGAAGTTATCTCGACAATTTTAAAGTGCGAAAACTTTCGGGGCGAAAAATTGAACTTTACAAATTTGAGAAGCCGATTTTCTTAATGACTTACGCTTCATGGTGCACACCCGGTGTTGGCGAAATCCCCGCCCTGAACGAAGTTGCTGAAAAACATTACAAAGACATCGATTTTGTTGTCCTTTTTTGGGATTCAAAAGAAAATGTTCGGAAATCCGCACGGGAGTATTCCAACAAAATAAACATCATTTACGTTGACGAAAAGGAAAACAAAAATGATCATATTGTGGAAATAATGAAGCACAGTCTCGGTTTTCCCACTTCATTTTTTATAGATGAAACCAAACGTATAGTAGATGTAAGGCGTGGTGTACTACACCCCTTCAACGAGAAATACGGGATTTCTTTTGAACTAAACTACAACTCTTTTTTAAACGGAATATCGCTTCTTAAAACTTTGGGCGACGAAGACAGAAACCACTTTGCTTCAAAAGAAAACCCATAAAAACGTATAGTATTTACGGGTCTTTTCATATGTTTTCAATTTCTTATTGGTAATATCCCTTTTCGGGAATTTCAATTAAATATTCCTTTCCGGTGCTATTTTTTAAGTACGTATCACGAAGCCACGGATTGTGAAGTTTCAGTATTTTATAATTGATTCCATAAGGTTTTACCCACTCTGCCCAATCATCAACAGACGTATTCACTTTCACTTTATAGGTAGGAATGTTTGTGTATAAATCTTTTTCCCGAAAATTGAATCCGTATTGCTGCGGGTGGGTCATTATTTCTTTTAATGCCAGAATCCTAAAAACATAACGGCTTGTTTCATCGTTCAGCAACAAGTCGTAATAACTGGTTTCTTTTTGCCTGCTTATCTGCTTGTTCATTCCCCCAATCCCTGCATTATAAGCAGCTGCGGCCATTGTCCAGCTTCCAAATTTGTTTTTTGCGCTTTTCAAATATTCAGCAGCCACCATTGTTGCTTTTTCAAGATTGTAGCGTTCGTCCACATAATCGTTAATTTCAAGGCCGTATTCCAGTCCGGTTCCCTTCATAAAATGCCAAATACCAGAAGCCCCAGCGGGCGAACTTTGGTATTCCAAACCACTTTCAGCTACGGCCAGATATTTAAAATCGTCCGGCAAACCATATTTTTTTAATAAAGGTTCAATCTGCGGAAAGTATTTATTGGCTCTTTTAAAAAGCAAAAGCGCGTTTGATTGCCAATAAGTGTTCACCAAGAGTTCCCGGTCCATCCGTTCTCGTATATCGGGGTTTTGAAGCGGAACAGCTTCGCCTGCAAAATCCATTTTTTCTGGCAAAGGCAACGCATAAACGTTATAATCGTTTATCAATTTCTTTTCGAAATTTTCATCTGTGGGTGCATCCTGAACTGCATAAATGCTAATGGCACTCACCGCCAAAATTGCAATCCCCAACCCAATTTTTCCAATCAATTTCATAGTCTCTAATTTTCAATAAAGATACTGAATAAAGCCATTTTTACGAAGAAAGCAAAAACTATTCCTCAATAATTTCTAAAAGTTTTTTTGAAATCTCCTGGCCTTTGTTCAAAATCATAATGTGTGTTCCGCCTTTAATTACTTCACAATTATCAATATATTTTATTGGGAAAACCATATCCTTATCTCCCTGAATGTGGATGACGTTTTCAATTTTTTTCTTTCGCGCCCATGTAACCATTTTTTCGAGTGCCCAATCCAAATATTGCTTATTGCGCACATGCAGATATTGTTGATAAAGCGACAATCTTTTTTTCGATTTGGGGCCAACGGAAAATTTGGTCAAATCTTCAACACTGAGAACCAAGCTGGTTGGAATAAGTTTATAAGCCTTAGTAAAACTCGCAAGTTTCATTCTTCGGGGCAGTTCGTTACGTGTTTTTACGCTGGAAATGATTATCAGTTTTTTCAAATTCAAAAAAACACTCATTTCCTGTGCTACCACTCCACCGAAGGAAACTCCCACAAGTACAGCACCATTCTCTTTTACACAGAATGACATCCGCTTTGCATAATCCTTTAAGCTTTCACCTTTTTCGGGTATCAACCACTCCATAATGTGGATTTCATAATTTTCAGGAAGTTTTATATTCCTGAAAATCTCACTTCCAGCGGCCATTCCCGGAACAAAATAAAGATGTGCTTTCTCAGAATTCATAAGTCTTTATTGAAGAAAATGGCATAGCCCAAAGATTATTCGTAAATTTACGGGAACAAAGATATAATTATAAATTAGTTTCCTTAAAAACTGAAGATTTCCTTAATAATTTACTTTGAAACCAAACCAGAAAGTCATCTAAATAGGTAATGTGTATAAAACAAGAGTTTTTTATACAAAACTATTTATTTTAAGCAAACACCACGCAATTGTACCATTTAAACTAAGCTGAACATATTTTTTAAAACAATTACTAATGATTGAAGATGTAGAAATTACCGACAATGAATTTCTGAGACAGTTCGAACTCGAAATTGGCGACAACATGGCCCGAATAGAATACGCTTTGCAGGATCGCAAAATTTTTCTTACCAAGTATGAAATGCCCGAAGATTTGGAAGAACAGGGCTTCCGTGATATTTTTATTAAAGCGGTTTTTGAAGAAATAAAGAAACGGGAAATTAGCCTCGTGCCCACAAGCCCGGAAGTAGCTGGTTTTATGCGGAAAAATCGCAGGAAATACAAAGATTTGCTGCCCGTGGGGATAAATATTTAAGCCATCACAGTTTCAGAAAGCTTAAACCGCACCAAACCGTCCTCATCAATTTCTGTAAGGGTAATTTCCTGTAAAGTATTTACTAAATCGGGATTCCAAGGTGCTTTTACTTTTACGTAATTCTCCGTAAAACCGTGAATATAGCCTTCCTTGTTTTCACCCTCAAAAAGAACGGTCCGCGCTGTTCCCAATTGACTTTCGTAAAACGCTCTTCTTTTTTTAACAGAAAGTCCTCGCAACATTTTACTTCGTTTGTTTCGTACTTTCATCGGCACAACGCCTTCCATTTCAGCCGCTGGCGTATTATCTCTTTCAGAATAGGTGAAAACGTGCAGATATGAAATATCAAGCTTGTTCAAAAAATCATAGGTTTCCAAAAATCGTTCATCCGTTTCGCCAGGAAAACCAACGATAACATCAACACCAATGCAGGCGTGTGGCATCACTTCCCGTATTTTTGCAACACGCTCTGTATAAAGTTCACGCATATAACGACGGCGCATCAATTTCAAAACTTCATTGCTGCCACTTTGAAGTGGAATGTGGAAATGCGGTACAAAAGTTCTGGATTTTGAAACAAATTCAATTGTTTCGTTCTTTAATAGATTTGGTTCAATTGAAGAAATACGAAGCCGTTCAATTCCTTCTACTTCATCTAAAGCTTTCACCAATTCAAAAAAAGTGTGTTCGTGTTTTTTACTCCCGAACTCGCCTTTTCCGTAATCGCCAATATTTACGCCAGTCAAAACAATTTCCTTAATTCCTTGTTGCGAAATTTCAAAAGCGTTTTTAAGTACATTTTCCAAAGTGTCACTTCGTGAAATACCGCGTGCCAAAGGAATGGTGCAATACGTACATTTATAATCGCAACCGTCCTGCACCTTTAAAAATGCACGTGTTCTATCGCCAATGGAATAGGCACCCACGTAAAAATCGGCTTCGTTTATTTCACAGGAATGAACTTCCCCGAAATCATTTTTGGAAAGGTCATTTAAATAATCAGTGATTTTAAATTTTTCCGTTGCGCCCAAAACCAAATCTACTCCGTCAACATCGGCCAGTTCATGCGGTTTTAGTTGTGCATAACAGCCTATTGCCGCAACAAAAGCATTTGGATTCGCTTTCTGTGCTTGCTTCACAATGGTTTTAAAACGCTTGTCGGCATTTTCAGTAACGCTACAAGTGTTTATTACATAAATATCCGCTTTTTCAGAAAAATCTACCCTCTGAAAACCCTCTCCCTCAAAACTTCTCGCAATCGTGGAAGTTTCGCTGAAGTTAAGTTTACAACCGAGAGTGTAAAAAGCGACTTTTTTTGGTTCATTCATATTGTGCAAAAATACAAACTTAAAGCCACGAATACACGAATTTTTTTTTTGTAATTATGTAGTTCTTTTCCAAAATGAAAATAGAAACCTTTATATTCGTGAATTCGTGGCAAAACATTCAGATGCTCAGAACCCTATTAAAAATTACATTTATTTTAGCGTTTTTTTCCTGCGAAAACAATGCAGAAACCAATCGCGACCATCTCGTTTTCCGCTATAACGAACACGGAAACATCCCAACTTTAGATCCCGTTTTTGCGCGGAATCCACAGGCAATCTGGCCAGACAACCAACTTTATAACGGCTTGGTGCAATTAGACGACTCTTTAAATATTGAACCCGATATTGCGAAAAGTTGGATTATAAATGATTCAACTTATACTTATACTTTTTTTCTAAGGAACGATGTTTTCTTTCACCAAAACAAGGCGTTCGCCCAAAAAAATCTACACGTTCCCATTCGCTACACTCGAAAGGTGGTCGCTCAGGATTTTGTGTACAGTTTTGATAGATTGACGGATGAAAAAATAGCGTCGTCCGGCAGTTGGGTGATGAATTATGTGGAAAGCTACAAAGCAGAAAACGACACTACATTGGTCATTCAACTGAAACAACCTTTCCCGGCGTTTTTGGGATTGCTGTCAATGCGGTATTGTTCGGTCGTTCCGAAGGAAGCCGTGGAATTTTATGGCAATGAATTCCGAAGAAATCCTGTTGGAACAGGTCCCTTTCAATTTAAAATGTGGGAAGAAAATGTAAAACTCGTTTTCAGAAAAAATCCACTTTACTTTGAAAAAGATGAAAAAGGAAATCGCTTACCTTATTTGGAAGCAGTTTCAATCACATTTCTGCCCGATAAACAGAGTGAATTTCTACAATTTGCACAGGGAAAGCTCGATTTCATTTCGGGTCTGGACAGTAGTTATAAAGATGAATTGCTCACCACCCACGGAAAATTGCAACCAAAATATAAGGATTTGGCCAATATGATAACAGGGCCGTATTTGAATACGGAATATCTCGGGTTTTTCCTTGAAGCCAACACTCCTGAGATAAAAAGCAAAGCCCTGCGACAAGCCATAAATTATGGTTTCGACCGTGAAAAAATGGTAACTTATTTGCGCAACGGAATGGGAATTCCCGCTATCCACGGCTTTATTCCAAAAGGATTACCTGGATATGCTGAAATTGATGGTTATACCTATCAACCAGAAAAAGCGAAAGAATTAATTGAACAATACAAAACCGAAACAGGCGATACAAAACCTGAAATAATAATTGGCACGAACAGTCAATATTTGGACTTATGTGAATACGTGCAGCGCGAACTTGAAAAACTTGGAATTGCTGTAACGATAGATGTAATGCCTCCTTCCACGCTTCGGCAGATGAAAAGCAGCGGCGAACTCGACATTTTCCGTGCCAGCTGGATTGCTGATTATCCCGATGCCGAGAACTATCTTTCTCTTTTTTACAGTCCTAATTTTGCGCCAAACGGTCCAAACTATATGCACTTTAAAAATGAGGTTTTTGATAGTCTTTATGTGAAATCACTTACTATTTCAAACATCGACGAACGGAAATTGCTTTACACCAAAATGGATTCTATCATAGTGGAAGAGGCACCCGTAGTTCCATTGTTTTATGATATGGCAGTGCGTTTTGTAAATAAAAAAGTTTCCGGATTAGGGATAAACCCTCAGAACTTTTTAATTTTGAAAAAGGTTAAAAAGAGTTATTGAGTTATTGGGTATTAAATATTTTTGCGTATAACTCACGTTTTTACGTTATTTTAGACAATTTTTTAACCTTTCCGCCACTTAGCCGTTTCTTCAAAAACATGTTCCAAAACCTTCGCATCCATTTCTGAAAACTCAATATTTCTGCGCTCCATTACCACTTTTGCAACTTCAAAGGCTTTGTCGGTTTTATAAGTTGTAAAGCCACCACTTCCGCCCCAACTGAAACTTGGAACAAAATTTCGTGGAAAACCACTTCCGAAGATATTGGCGCTTACGCCCACAACTGTTCCGGTATTAAACATAGTATTTATACCGCATTTGCTGTGATCGCCCATCATCAAACCACAGAATTGAAGGCCAGTGTGTGCAAAACCTTCGGTTTCGTAATCCCAAAGTCGGACTTCAGCATAATTATTTTTTAAGTTGGAATTGTTGGTGTCTGCTCCCAAATTGCACCATTCGCCCAAAACAGAATTGCCCAAAAACCCATCATGCCCTTTATTGGAATACCCAAAGATCACCGAATTGTTTACTTCTCCCCCAACCTTGCTGTGTGGACCAATCGTGGTGTTTGAATAGATCTTGGCACCCATTTTCAAGGTGGAATGTTCACAAAGCGCAAAAGGTCCACGCACCAACGCACCCTCCATAATTTCGGCATCTCTACCTATATAAATTGGTCCTTCAAAAGCATTTAATGTGCAGAATTCTACAATTGCGCCTTCTTCAATAAAAATATTCTCTGGATTTTTTGTCCAAACACCTTTTGGGATGGACTGCGATTTTCTGCCTTTGGTAAGCATTTTAAAATCGCGCTTTATCGCTTCCCCATTTTTTGAAAAAATATCTCAAATGTGCTCAATTCGCAAAACATCATCGTGCTCATATTGAAGAATGTCGAATATTTCAAAATCTACTTCCTGTCCTTCTGTGGTATAAAAAGCAATTGGCTCATCGTCAAAAAATACAGCTTGGTTTTCTTCCAAACCTTTAATAATGTTCACCAAATTTTCTGAAGGAAGAAAAGAAGCGTTTATCAAAATATTCTTCTCCAATTCCAAAAAAGGATATTTTTCTGAAAGATAATCTTCGGTTACAGTTGTGGTTGAAAATCCCAAAAGATGCTCCCATTTTTCGCGAATAGTTAAAATACCCACGCGAATATCTGCCACAGGACGTGTGAAAGTGAAAGGTAAAAGCTGGTTGCGGACATTTCCGTCGAAGAGGATATAGTTCATTTTATCTGTTGCTATTAAATATGGTTTTTTTAAAGTTTCAAAAAGAATATTACCAAAAATAAAGCTATCGACACTAATGATGCGGAAATACCAATTAATGCAAGCCTATAATTGTTTTTGGCTTTTTTTATAAGTGTTAGATTTTGTTGCGTCATTTGCTGGATAAGTTCTGCTTGTTTCAGTTCGTTATTTTCCAGAACCTCGATGCGGATCAATAAACTTGCAACATCAAAACTCGGATTACTCGCTGTTTTTGCTTTTTCTTTTTTGTTGGAAGAAAGTATGCCGCCGGCCATTTCGGCCAAAGAGATTGCGTGTGGTATCAATTGCGCCCAGGGTATCAACATTAGTTTAGATTTTAAGTAATAAAGATAGCAAAGGTCAGCCCAACCCCAAACAAAAAGCCCTCGATTTCTCGAAGGCTTTTGTAAGTTATAGTAAAATGAAGGTTATTCTTCAGTTTTAGCTTCTTTAGCTGCAGGTTTTTTAAACTTGTCGTATTTGTGTTTGAATTTGTCAATACGTCCTGCAGTATCGATAAGTTTTGCTTTTCCGGTGTAAAAAGGGTGCGAAGAACGTGAAATCTCCATCTTTACCAAAGGATACTCAACACCATCAACCTCAATGGTCTCTCTCGTATCTGCAGTTGATTTTGTAAGGAAAACATCTTCGTTACTCATGTCCTTAAAAGCAACTAATCTATAATTTTCTGGGTGGATACCTTTTCTCATCTCTGTAATATTAATGTTTAAAATGCGCTCTTCCGACCTTTCGGAATTGAGTTTGCAAATTTAGGTATTAATTGGAAATTACCAACAAAATAATACACTTTTTTAATTCATCCCAAAATCGTCCGCAAATGTAACGTTTTGCTATCTTTGTTTACTAACAATCCGAACCAAAAAACGATTAAAAAATGGAAACTCAAACTGACTCGTTAAAAAAAATAGCCCTCAATTTTGGGGTGCTATTGGCCCTTCTCTCTATTGTTTTACAAGTAATTTCGTATGTACTGGACGTGCATATTGACCGTCCATGGTGGCTAACTGTTATACAAACTCTTATTTCCATAGCTGTTCTAGTATATGGAATAAAAGCTTATAAAACAGCAAATGCAGGCTTTCTTACACTAAGTCAGGCTTTAAAAGTGGGTCTCGCAATAAGCCTTGTTGCAGGTATAATTTCAGTTATTTTCAATTTTATTTTTATGAATTATATAGATCCTGACTTTATTCAAAAAACATTGGATTTTTCTCGCGAACAAATGATTGAGAAATATCCAAATATGACGCAGGAACAAATAGAAAGTAGTTTGGAAATTTCCGCCAAATTTATGACTCCGTGGATTATGTCTGCCATAGCGATACTTGCTACTTTATTCTTTGGATTTATCATTTCTTTGTTTACAGGATTGATAATGAAGAAAAATCCACCCCAACAACTTAATTAATTGAATGAACATCTCCATCGTCA
>DAIMFZ010000090.1:0-9130 GCA_036724225.1 Aequorivita sp. | reverse complement strand
TTTAATGAGCAGCGGGAATTATGGTGGGTTGGATTTTGAGGCGGTAAAAGGTTATGTTGAAAAGGTTTAAGACCGATAAACTTAGGACAAAAGACTTTATAATTAACAGTTTTGTCCTACGTCTTACGTCCTTTAGTCGTACGTCATTCTTTATAGATTTCTTCAATAAAATTAGCAGAGTCCTTCCCAGAATTTCTTATTAATTCTTTTTTTGCATTCTCAAAATCCTGCGCATTTTTATCTTGCGAAAGCTTGAATTTCCCTTCCCAATTGGTGATTTCAATTTCAAAAGCTTGAATGTAATTTATTAACCCCTCCATTTTTGGATCGTCTTTTTTTAGAATGAATTTTTGTTCACTTCCTTCCAAAAATTCGGTCATTTCAATCATTGTCTGTTTAACTGTTTTGGCATCGTTTATAAGTTTCAGCTTTCCATTGATGTGAACGATTATGTAATTCCAAGTTGGCAAATGCCTTGTTGTATAAACGCTTGGTGAAATATAGGTATCTGGGCCTTTGAAGATTGCTGTAATTTTAGCTCCATCTTTTAGAGTTTCAAGCTGCGGATTGTTTCGGTCAATATGCGCAATTAAACGTTTGGAGATTTCGTTGTAAATGAACGGAATGTGCGTAAAATATGGTTTTCCATCCTTCGCCGTAATCAACATTCCCAAAGGATAATGCTTGATTACAGAAATCATTTTTTCAATATCGTGCGACTGGTGGTGCGGTGGTGGATACATTATTTTTAGGCATTAGGCATTATACATTAAGGATTAGGGATTCATTGATTGTAGTCTCGATATGAATCATAAAGATAAATGTACTAAAAATCATTTTATGCTTTGGAGGTCAATGATTTGAAAAACACAAAACCAAACCCCAAAAAAAGCATCAAGTGGAATGGAAACAGCCCAAAATCGCCGCCTTGGTTGCCAACAACAAAAGCACTGTACATTCCAAAAGCAAAATATAGCATTAATACACCTTCAAAAATCACGTTGGGCGAAATGTTTTTTGTGAGGTATTTATTGCCTTTCCAATTTTCCTTAAGATTGCTAATATTGAATTTTGGGGTGCGAATAAATTCACTTTTCTTCCCGAAATGTCCTTCCATAACCGCAATGGAATTGTGCAGAGAAAAGCCCATCGCTACCGAAAAGAAGGTAAAAAACATTGCGGAATATTTCAGAAAACGTTTGAAACCACCTCCATAAATGCTTTTGTAGGTGAACCAATAACAGATAAAAAAGATAATTGTACTTATCACGAAAAAGCTCATTACATAAAAATACATCTTCAAATGAGCGTATTCATTTTTGATGTAAAGCATCGGAATACTTAGTATTGCGACTATCAAAATGTTCAAGAACATAGTGCTGTTTAGCAAATGAAGAAAGCTGTGAATTTTGGTTTTAAATGAAATATCCGAGCTTTTAAAAACACGCCAGGCCATTTTTTGAAAATTCTCAGCCCCACCTTTGTTCCATCTAAATTGTTGTGAACGTGCGGCACTGATCACAACTGGAAGCTCCGCTGGAGTTTCCACTTCTTCCAGATATTTGAATTTCCAGTTTTTGAGTTGGGCGCGATAGCTGAGGTCCAAATCTTCGGTGAGCGTGTCGCCTTCCCAATTGCCAGCGTCGAGAATGCACGCTTTTCGCCAAACCCCCGCCGTTCCATTGAAATTTATAAAATGTCCTTTACTGTTTCTGCCCACTTGTTCCAAAGTGAAATGGGCATCGAGTGCGAAAGCCTGAACGCGTGTTAGTATGGAATAATCTCTGTTTAAATGTCCCCAACGGGTTTGAACCACGCCTATTTCGGGGTCTTTGAAATAGGGAATAGTATTTTTCAACCAATCTTTCTTCGGAAGAAAATCTGCATCAAATATTGCAATATATTCTCCTTTTGCGGTTTTTAGACCCTCTTTCAATGCGCCTGCTTTATATCCTTCACGATTTTTGCGGGAAATATGCTGAATGTCCAGGCCAGTTTTTTGAAGCTTTTGGATGTGTTTTGCGGTTTCTCCAAAAGATTCATCGGTACTGTCGTCCAGCACTTGTATTTCCAGTTTTTCTTTTGGGTAATCAATTTGGGCTATGTTTTCCAACAAACGGTCCATTACATAAAACTCGTTATAAACAGGTAATTGGATGGTTACATAAGGGATTTCTTCGTCTTTAGAAAAGTCGAAAGTTGGAGCGTTTTTATGATTTTTTCTCGCCCTTAAATAATTGAAAAGTAAGTTCAATTGCGCCAAAGCATACATAAAAATGAGGAGAAGGGCAATGGAGTAAATGGCAATTATTAAGAATTCAAGAATCATTTTTTGAAACTGTATTTAAAGATCCAGCTCAGGATTTTTATACCAGCAAAGGTAGCACCTTTTACCGTACCCGAAACTTTTGAAACACCTATGCGGCTTTTGTATTTTACGGGGATTTCCACATAAGTGAAATTCTTTTTCAATACTTTCAGTTGCATTTCTACTGTCCAACCGAAGGTTTTGTCTTCCATATTCAGAGCGAGCAGTTTTTCGTATTTAATGGCGCGTAAAGGTCCAAGGTCAGTAAATTTTGAATTGAAAAAAAGCTTCATCAGCTCAGTTGCAAGTTGGTTTCCAAAACGTTGCGGAAAAGTCATAGACCCCTTTTCCCGAAGGTTTTTAACGCGGGCACCAACTACAAAATCAATATCATCATCAATTATGGGAGCGACAATTTTTGACATTTCCGAAGGATAATCACTGTAATCGCCATCAAGAAAAACCACGATATCTGGTTTTACTTCTTTTTCTGAAATGTATTCCATTCCTTTTAAACACGCATTCCCATAACCTCCCTTTGGCTCAAAAAGTACTGTGGCACCAGCTTCTTTGGCAACTTCCGAAGTATTGTCAGTAGAATTATTGTTTACCACAATTATTTCAGAAACGATATCCGGAATTTCGGCAATCACCTTCCCAATGGAAAGTTCCTCGTTATACGCAGGAATAATTACTTTAATATTTTTTACCATTAAAAGCTGTGGGGTTTATGGACTGCGAATTTCAGAAAAATATATGACATTCTATTTGACGGAACCTACCTCGAAACCTAACAGGTCTTAAAGACCTGTTAGGTTTTAATTATTCACATAGTTCATCAAATCCACATCATTCCCAAGTAGAATTTCGTTGCTGTTAATGCGTTTTTCTAACGGGCCGTTTTCTAATTTCAATACCCCACGTGGGCAAACTGCAGAACAAACTCCGCAACCCACACAACTGGAGCGAACAATGTTTTCGCCTTTTTGGGCGTATGCGCGCACGTCGATACCCATTTCGCAATAGGTGGAACAGTTTCCGCAGGAGATGCATTGTCCGCCATTTGTGGTAATCCTGAATCTTGAGAACAAACGTTGCTGAAACCCAAGGACCGCCGCCATCGGGCAACCAAAACGGCACCAAACACGGCTGCCGAAAATTGGATAAAAGCCAACCCCAATCACACCGCTAAATATAGAGCCAATTAGGAATCCATAGCTTTTTCGAAGTGTTTCAGCTTCAAAAAGAAATAAGGTTTTTCCTGAGAAGTAATGAAAACCTATTAATGAAATTATAATGATGAAATAACCAATAGCTCCCAAACGTGCATCTTTCTTCAATTCTTCTCTTTTAAAAATCCAAGTTCCTGCGAAGACCAAAGTTAAGAGCACAGCGACCGATATTAGGAACGTATTTTTTGTAAGCCAATATTTTGAACTATCATCGCCCAAATAGGAATACACAACTGCTGTAGTCATCAAAACCACAAAAACCAAAACGCTGTGTATTACCCAGCGCTCCACTTTCCAGGCTACTTGTCTTTTATCGCTCAAATGACGGAATGGATCTCCGGCAGTTTCTGCCAGGCCGCCGCAACCGCAAACCCAAGAGCAATACCAGCGTTTGCCGTATTTATACGTTAATATTGGCGTGATTATAAAAATGGAAGCTACACCAAAAATCAAAAGCGCCAGGCCAATATCTCCTGAGGAAATAAACGAATCTATTCGATATTGCTCAAAGTTGTAATAATTGAGCGGCCAGATGTTTTTTAGGTCGTAATAAGGAAGTGAAAAGGTATCACTGTTCAAACGGGCCATAAGCTCGGGAATCAAAAAGGCAAAGCCTAATTGAAAAAACATAACAGAATAGGTCCGCAACTTTTCATATTTGTTATGGCGATATTTTAAGATGAATTTTACTCCGAAAGCTAAAATGGCAAGAGTGTAAAGTGTTCCATATACAAACCATTGGCTCGCTGGGCCGCCGTTAAGCAATTTGCTCAAAGGATCAAATAGCGCAACCAGCCCTTTGTTGTCGCCATCCTGCGCTAAGCCCATATACTGTGGAAACCAATAGAGCAACACATAAAAAAGAGTAAGTGTAATTCCCAAAACCCACGCCCAAAATCCTCTGGACGAAAGCGATTTGAAATACACTCCGTCATTTTTAATTCCTGCGTGCTTGTTAGCGTAAGCTGAAACTGAAAACCAAACAATCCCGACGGCAACCATTCCCAAGGAAACACTAAGCCACAAAGCTTTGTTGGGGAAATTTAGATTGACCAATGCCAAAAAAAGTATAGCCAGACCAACCAATCCAATTGCAGAAGCAATTTTTTGTTGGGGATTGATTGTTTTTGGCGGCTCGCCCGTTAAGGACATATTTCTTTGAACGGTGCTCATATTTGTTATTTTGGTTATCAAACCTAACAGGTCTTTAAGACCTGTTAGGTTTTTACAATATTGCTGTTTCAGTTAATGATAAATACTCCTTCATAATTTCCTTTTCATACCTTTTAAAGAACTCAGGATCAAAATTGGCTTGTTTCAGATTTTGAATTACGTAATCCACACTCCTTTTTTCATTCAGCCAGGTATCAAAAACTTGCTGTTTCATCCGTATTCCGAAAGTGTTTATTCCCAGAAATTCATTTGAAATTTTGTGATATGAAATAGTTACGCAACGCAGATCGCTACTGCACTTCCAATGAAATTGCGCTTCGTAATCTTTTCGTCTTTCTTCCGAAAAAACCCATCCGTAGGTTTGGTATTCAATATCAAAAAACTTGGCGCTATTAAACCAGTTTCCGGGGTTGTACTCAAAGGGTTTTCCACAAATGGTTTGCGCCAAAGCTTCGCCCATCATTCTTCCGGTGTACCAAACTGCTTCAATTGGCGGACGGTTACCTATGGATTCGTGCTGTTGCGCGCAATCGCCAATGGCATAGACATTCGCAACGTTGGTTTCGAGTTTTCGGTTTACCAAAACGCCTCTGCCCGTTTCTATTTTTGAATTTTTTAGAAAAGTAATATTTGGCTTCACGCCTGTGGCAATTCCCACGACACAACAAGGAATTTCTTCGCCACTTTTGGTGATAACCGACTTTACGTTTCCGTCTTTATCGCCAATTATTTTATCGAGTTCTGCATTATGACGAAGGTCAACACCGTGTGAAGCAATGTGACGCGATAGCATTTCTCCCTCATTTTTCGGCAATACATTGGTCCAAAAGGCATCTTCGCGAATGAGCATAGTTACTTCAATGTTTCGGGTTCGGAGCATTTCGGCCATTTCAATACCAATCAATCCGCCACCAATAATTACTGCACGTGGACACTCTTTGTTGTTGGGAGCGTTTTTTTCAAGATTTTCCAAATCCTGTTTGGAAACTAAACCTTGAACACCTTTCAGATTTTGTCCTTCCCAATCATAATAATTTGTTGTAGAACCTGTGGCAATAATAAGTTTGTCGTAAGTAATAAAGCCGCCCTCTTTAAAATGGAGTGTTTTGTTTTCTGTATCTACTTTTTCAACGTACGCTTTTTTAAGTTCCAAACGGTTCTTTTCCCAAAACCAGGGTTCATAGGGTTCAATATCGCGCCAAAGCATATGACCCATATACGTGTACATTAAAGCGGTTCGAGAAAAAAAATGATCAGCTTCTGCAGAAATTATGGTTATCTTTTTATCGGAAAGTTTACGAATATGCCGCGCCGCTGTTATGCCTGCAATGCCGTTGCCAATAATGACGATGTGCTCCATAATTTTCAGGAATTGAATTGTTCAGTCGTTTATAAATTTACACAATTACAAATGGCGTGGATTGAAATTGCGTATTAAACTTTTCATTAATTTTAAAATAAAACCTACATTCATCGATAATTTATCTCAAAAATGGCATTATTTCTTCGTTTCAATATTTGTATTTTTCTTTTTTCGTTTCTTTTAAGTTGTGCTCAAAAGGGTGATTCTTCTGAAGTATTGCGTTTTGATAATGATATAAAAAATAATAATAACGAAAACAGTTTTAAAATAAACGGTGTGAGTTTTGTTGCTTCCCAAGATTCCATTCTGCCCGAAAACATTGCACCTTTAAAGGAAATTCACGCCAATTACGCTGCCATTATGCCCTTCGGATTTATTAAAAGCTTGGAACATCCTCAAATTGTTTACAATCAGGAAAGACAGTGGTTTGGCGAAACGGAGCAGGGTGCGCAACAATACATCCGGATGCTTCATAAAAATAATCTGAAGGTGATGATGAAACCACAAATTTGGGTTTGGCATGGCGAATTTACTGGTTTGCTAAAGATGGCTTCGGAAGAAGATTGGGTTGAACTTGAAAATTCCTATCGAGCATTCATTATAGATTATGCAAAAGTGGCCGAAGCAGAAAAAGTAGAAATATTCTGCATTGGCACCGAACTGGAAACATTTATAGCCAACCGTCCCAAATATTGGCGAAAATTGATTGCAGAAATTCAAACCGTTTATAAAGGTAAACTGACCTACGCGGCAAATTGGAACGAATACGAGCACGTACCGTTTTGGGGTTTATTGGATTTTATTGGCGTAGATGCCTATTTTCCAGTTTCAGAAAATAAAATTCCCACGGTCGAAGAATCTCAAAATGGTTGGCAACCTTGGAAAAAGGAATTGAAAACGTTTTCAGAAAAGGAGCACAAAAAAGTTCTCTTTACAGAATACGGCTACCGAAGTGTTGATTTTGCAGGAAAGGAACCTTGGAAAAGTGATAGGGAAATGACTTCGATAAATCTAAAAGCACAGACTAATTTACTTGAAGGTTTATACCAATCTGTTTGGGAAGAAGATTGGTTTGCAGGAGGTTTTCTTTGGAAATGGTTTATAGCACACGAAAGGGTTGGAGGCGAAAGTGACAATCAATTTTCACCACAAAACAAACCTGCCGAGGAAGTTGTGAAAAAATATTATGGTAAAAATTAAAAACCTCATAGGACAGTCGGGCTTTATTTTATATGCTTTAAATAATACGCATTCAGTTCATCTGCATCTGCGCCAAACCAACGTTTCACATAAATGTTCCAAAAATGGTACTGCAAATTCCAAACTCCTTTTTGGTTGTATAGCCTCGCAGAAGTTAGTATCCATTGTTGGATTATCACGAATTTCTTTCTTTTGAATAGTTCGTTTATTAAGATGTTGTCTTCGTAAATGGTGAAAGCTTCGTCAAAACCACCGATTTCATTAAAAAGCTGTTTCGTAATAAATTGACTTTGGTCCCCACCGCGACAAGCTCTCCAGCGGAATTGCGTGAGCCAGCCGGCAAGTTTGAGCCACCAATGGTCACTGTCAAACTTCATTCTAAAACAGCCTGCGGGGTTTCCTTTTTTGACTTCAGAAAGTATGTATTTGTCAAAATTTTTAGGGGGAAAGGTGTCGGCGTGCAAAAAGTAAAGTATTTCCCCAGAAGCATTTTGGGCTCCTTTGTTCATCTGCTTTGCGCGGCCTTTTTCTGAAGTTAGAATTGTCACCCTGAGCGCAGTCGAAGGATTTTTTGAAAACGATTTTGAAAATTCAAGAATGCGCTCTTGGGTTCCATCATTGCTTCCGCCATCTACCAAAATAATTTCCAACTCGTTTTCCCCAGAACTGTTTTCCGAGATATGGATAAGTAATTTTTCAATGTTTTCGGCTTCGTTTAAAACCGGGATGATGATTGAAAGCATTCAAATTGTTTCAAGTTTGTTTTCGAAAAAAATCCTTCACGATCCAGAATCTTCCAAATATACTTATTTTACTGACTACTGACTACTGACTACTGACCACTGACCACTTACTTCTGTTCGTTCAAATTCCAATTGTAGTCTTTATAAGTTATGGTCGCACCCAAATTTATTTTCATTTTGGAATATTGGTTGATGTAGCCTATAACATCCTGTTTTCCGTTCACTTTAAAATCTTTTTGGTACCAATCAAAAATGGAAGAAAGTTTGGGATTTGTGGCCGTAATATCGTTTTTATCACTGTTGATGAATTCCTTAGTGGCACGGTCCAATTGCTCATTAATTTTAGCAGCAGTATAAGCTTCATTCATCAATTTCGGGCAGGAAATGGAAGCACAATTTATGGCGAAGTGAATGCGCGGTTCATTCATCTTCCGAAGGATTCCGTTTTCAATTCCGCCAAGTGAAAGTTTTTTGTCGCCAATGGAAACTCGACTTTTGGTCCAAGGACCGTCAATATCTTTTATGCTTTTTGTAGGATAGTTTTCCACAATCAATTTTACTGTGGCCGCATTGTATAGATTGATGTAGTATGCTAATAATTCCTGAACGCTCCAATTGTTTGTGGGCTCTTTTTCGGAGAGCATTTTTAAGTAATCGTCTAGTTTGGCTTGATCAGTTTTAAACCCTTTATAATCTACAAGGCCTTCACTGTTTACATATTTTTTCAGCAATTTATCCCATTGGGAATGATCCACATTTACAGCGGAATTTGCAGTGGTAGAAGTGAGTTCGGCTTTCACCACTTTTATTGGCTGTCCTTGGCTACTAAAGCCTGCCGCGGAAATAAGATTACAGCTTTGTAAAGAAAAAACGATAAAAAGAATGGCGGCAAGATTGAACACGGTTTTCATTTTAGTACAGTTTTATATTTCGAAATAGTGAAGAAACTTTTCGCTCTTTGGTTTTGACGGGATAAAGTGTTTGGCTTACAAAATCTGTTGGAAAATTTTCATCGCCATCAAAGCCCAGTTCTATATCTCTGCCGTCAAACGGAACGTGATTGGTTTTAAAAAGGTAGTCCCAAATGCTCAAACTAATTCCGAAATTAACG
>DAIMFZ010000089.1:0-9257 GCA_036724225.1 Aequorivita sp. | reverse complement strand
TTGGGCTTGTTTCTTTTTTGCATCTTTTGGCCTATGTGTTGAAACGTTTCAAAAAAGCCACTTATGCCGTTATCATTGGTTTTATAGCTGGTTCGCTGGGCGTGGTTTGGCCTTGGAAAGAAAAAACATACTTCCGCGACGCACTTGGCGAAATACGTTTTGACACAAACGGAAGGGAAATAATTTCTGGGTATAATCGGTATTTTCCTTCCGCATTTGACACCCAAACCATAATGGCAATTGTATTTATTATTTTAGGCGCGCTGATTGTACTCAGCTTGGATTGGTACGATAACCACAAAAAGAAACAGCGTGTCTAAATTTGGATTAATAGGAAAAAACATCGGCTATTCTTTTTCAAAAACCTTCTTTTCTGAAAAATTTGAAAAAGAAAATCTGCATCATTCGTATCAAAATTTCGATATTCCATCTATTGATTCTCTTCCGAAGTTAATTTTGGAAACACCAAATTTAAAAGGGCTTAACGTTACCATTCCCTATAAAGAAGAAGTGATTCATTTTTTGGATTCCACAGATGATGAAGCAAAAAAAATAGGCGCAGTAAACACTATCAAGATTTCTGAAAACAAACACCTGAAAGGTTTCAATACCGACCACTTCGGTTTTCAAAAATCGCTCGAAACTTTTTTGCCGCTTCAACAGAAAACTGCCCTTATTTTAGGTACGGGTGGAGCTTCAAAAGCTGTGGCTTACGCGCTTGAAAAATTAGATTTTAATTTCAAATTCGTCAGCAGAACCGAAAGTCCAAATAGGTTGAATTATTCTTCCCTAACTAAATCAGTTATTGAAAATCACCTCTTGATAATCAACTGTACCCCTTTAGGAACCTTCCCTAATATAGCCGATTTCCCGCCAATTCCCTATCAATTTCTAACAGAAAAACACTTGCTCTTCGATTTAATTTACAATCCCGCCGAGACCGAATTTCTAAAACGCGGAAAACTACAAGGCGCGAAAACCAACAACGGATTGAGGATGTTGGAATTACAGGCCGAAAAAGCATGGGAAATCTGGAATTCATAAAATTTACACAAAAACCTTCAAAAAAACGCTGTGTGCTTTGCCAGTTGCACAGTTGTTAGTATATTGACCCTCCAAGAAAACGAACCTTAACATTGAAACAAATGTCTGACGAAAAATTGTCTCAGGAAGAAAACGAAAAAGAAATTCCAACCACTGAAATAGTGGAGGATGCTACTGTTGAAACTGAAATCGAAAACGAAACTGAATCTGAAACTGTAACCGAAAGCTCACAGAATGAAACTGAACAAGAAATGATTTCCAAAGAGGAAACTGCTTCGGATGAAGATTCAGAAGAAAATTCAGGTTCTGAAGCAGCTGAAGATCAATCTTATGCTAAAGTTTCGGAAGACGAAGAAAAAAACGTTTTGGAAGAAGCAATGATAGTGGAAAAGGAAACAGTTAAGGAAAAAGAATCAGCTGATAACAATTCAGAAGAAATGATTGAAATCACTGAAGACGAAGCCCCTACATCCACAGAAGCTTCGGAAGATGAAGAAGTAGACCCATCCTCCGCTGAAGCTACGGAGGGTGAAGACGAGGAAGAAGTAGCATCTTCTGAAGATGAAGAGGAAGAAGTGGACAATGAGGAGGAGGCACAAAAAGATTATAGCACACTTTCCAAAAAGGAATTGCTTGCAGAGCTTGAAAATCTTCTGAAAAGTAAAAAAATACAGGATTTAAAGAACGACGTAGAGGAAATCCGTTCGGAATTCAATAACCTTTTCAATGAAGAAATGGAGCAGAAAAAAGAGGAATTTCTTGCCGAAGGCGGAAATATTATCGATTTTCACTACACTACCCCACTAAAAAAAGATTTCAACTCGCTGTATTTTGATTATAAAGAAAAGCGAAACAGCCACTATAAAAATCTTAAAAAAGACTTACAAGCCAATCTGGACAAGCGTTGGGAATTGATTGAAGAGTTAAAGGGACTTTTGAGTGCCGAAGAAAATATCAATACAACCTACAAGCATTTTAAGGATATTCAGGAAAAATGGCATGTGGCTGGGGCAATTCCGCGTGATAAATACAACACCGTTTGGAATACCTATCACCACCATGTGGAGAATTTTTACGATTTCCTACATCTAAATCGTGAGTTCCGCGATCTGGATTTCAAGCACAATCTTGACGCCAAACTAAAAATGATTACCCGCGCCGAGGAACTTGGGCAGGAAACAGACATCAACAAAGCTTTCCGCGAACTGCAGATGCTCCACAAAATGTGGAAAGAAGACATCGGGCCTGTTGCCCAGGAATATCGCGACGAAATTTGGGACAAATTCAGTGAAGCGACAAAAGTGATCCACGACAAACGTCAAGGGCAAGTGGCCGAAATGGAAAAGGACTTTGAAGCCAATTATGAAAAGAAAAAACAATTGGTCGAAGAAATAAAAAAGACCATCGAAGAAGCCAAACCAAGCCACCAAGGCTGGCAGAACGCAATCAAAAAAGTGCAAGAGCTTCGGGAGGCCTTTTTCAATACTGGGCGCGTACCAAGAGCTAACAACAAGGAGATATGGAAGGCCTTTAAGGATGTCACGGGCGACTTCAACCACCAAAAAAACAGCTATTATAAAAATCAGAAAAAAGAACAATACACCAATCTGGAGCAAAAACGTGAGCTTATAAAAATTGCCGAAGAAAGCAAAGACAGTGACGATTTTGACGCGACCACTGCTTTGATGAAAAAAGTGCAAAACGATTGGAAAAACATCGGCCACGTGCCGCGAAAGGATAGCGACAAGATTTGGAAGCAGTTTAAAAAGGCTTGCAATCATTACTTTGACCGGCTTCACGCCCAGAAAAATGAAGCCAACAAAGAAGAAATAGCCCAATTTGAGGCAAAACAAGCTATGCTTGATAAACTCGTTGCTTTTGAATTGAGCGGTGACCACAAAACAGATGTGAAATCTATTAAAGAACACATCACCGCTTGGAAGGAAATTGGCCGTGTACCCTATAACAAGCGTAACATTGAACAGAAATTCAACAAAACCTTGGACGGTATTTTCTCAAAACTCGATTTGGGCAAAAAAGAAACCGAACTCATCAAGTTTGACAATAAACTGAACACGCTCGTAAACCGTGAAGACGATCGTAAGCTGCAAAACGAGCATTTCTTTATTTCCAAAAAAATAGACGAAACCAAAGACGAAATACGTCAATTAGAAAACAATTTAGGATTTTTCCATCATGTAGATGAAAACAACCCTTTGGTAAAAGAAGTGCATAAAAATATTGAAAGACACAAAGAACAACTTGAGGTTTGGAAAGCTAAACTTTCTAAAATAAAGGAAGTTAGGGAAGATTAAAATTCAAGATTTAACTTTTCTATTTAATTTTAGAGAGGTTTCTTTTTTACTGCCAACTGTCACTGAACACTGCCTACTGACTTTTAGCTTCATTCCAAAAAACATCCATCTCAGCCAAAGTCATATCTTTTAACGATTTGTCCATTTCTTTCGCTTTGCCTTCCAAATACTGAAAGCGTTTTATGAATTTTTTATTGGTACGTTCCAGTGCGTTTTCGGGATTTACTTTTAGGAATCTTGCGTAGTTTATCATCGAAAAAAGAACATCGCCAAATTCGGCTTCTATTTTTTCTTGGTTGGCTTCGTTTATTTCGTGCTGCAGTTCACCAAGCTCTTCCTGCAATTTTTCAAAAACCTGTTGTGGTTCTTCCCAATCAAAGCCTACCCCGGCAACTTTATCCTGAATTCTACTCGCTTTTACCAATGCTGGTAATGATTTTGGAACGCCTTCCAAAACGCTTTTTTTGTCTTCCTTCAACTTTAAATTTTCCCAATTGCGTTTTACTTCTTCTTCGTCCGCCACTTTCACGTCGCCATAAATATGTGGATGGCGCGAAATTAGTTTTTCACAGATTTCGTTGCACACATCGGCTATGTCAAAATCTTTGGTTTCACTGCCAATCTTTGCATAAAAAACAATGTGGAGCAACACATCTCCCAATTCTTTTTTCACTTCGTTTAAATCATTGTCCAAAATAGCTTCACCCAATTCATATGTTTCCTCAATGGTTAAATGGCGCAGGGTTTCCATGGTCTGCTTTTTGTCCCATGGGCATTGTTCGCGCAGTTCGTCCATAATGGTCAACAATCTGTCAAAAGCTTTTAGTTGGTCTTTTCGGGAATTCATTTTTTTTCAAGTTTCAGGTTTCAAGTTGCAGGTTAAAAGTAGAAAATTTAACCACGAATTGACGAATATATTCTCGGTCTATTTTTCAGATAAACAAAAAATCCCAAAATCCATTTAGGACTGAGGGATTTATTCTGTATAACTTAATAACCAATTAACTCAGTAACTAAATTTTAGGTTTTGCGTGAAGCGGCATTTTTTGTAGCCCCGCCTTTTTTGGTTGAAGATGCTTTTGGAGAAGCACTCTTAGAAGCCGCTGCTTTGGGAGAAGCAACTTTCTTAGGTTTCGCGCTTATAACTTCCTTTTCCTCTTCGGAGACTTCCTCCTTGGCTTCAGAAAAATCAGTAATTCCGTTTTTTATGAGCATATTGTACCAATGCACTATTTTCTTGATATCGCTTGCATAGACGCGGTCTTCATCATAATCTGGCATTACGCTGAAGAAATATTCTTCAAGTTCCTCTTTGGAAGCTTTATGGCTTATAGCTTCCTTTCCTCCCTCTTTTTCAGAAATTTTCTTTAATACTTTGCGCAACGGAACTTCTTCCGTCAAGGTGTAAACTGCAATTTCAGATAGCAGGCTCACGTTGTGGCGGCCACTTACGTTTATGGTTTTTCCGTCCAGAAGTGATTCCGCAAGAAATCCTGCACGGGTCTGGGTTTTCAGTTTGTAGAGTCCGGGTTTGCCGGCAATGGAAAGCACTTTTTCTAAGCTCATAAATTACTTTTAAAATGTTTTAACGGATACAAATATCCTTGCTTTGGTTTATATATACAAGTGTGTTAACGTTTCTTTTTAGCATTTGGGAATTTCATCCTGTAATCCACACTTACGTTTCCCTTGGAAATATTGGCCAATTTACTTTTAATCAATCGTTTTTTCAAAGGTGAAAGTCTGTCAGTAAATAGAATGCCTTCAATGTGGTCATACTCATGCTGTATAATGCGCGCCACCATTCCGCTAAATGTTTCCTTGTGTTTTTTAAAATTTTCGTCCTGGTATTCCATTACAATATCCGGTTGGCGAAAAACATCCTCGCGTACGTCCGGAATGCTCAAACAACCTTCGTTAAACGCCCACTCATCGCCAGATTCGTCAAGAATATGCGCATTGATAAAAACTCTTTTAAAATTTGAAACAAAGTTTCGCTCCTCTTCGGTAAGATCATCATCATCCTCAAAAGGAGTAGCATCCACTATAAAAAGACGGACGGGCGCGCCAACTTGTGGCGCAGCCAAACCAATCCCGCGGGCTTCGTACATGGTCTCAAACATATTTGCCAGCAGTTCATCCAACTTTGGATATTCTTTGGTTATTTCTTCGGTTTCCTTTCTTAAAATGGGGTCGCCGTAGGCTACAATCGGTAATATCATCTTTTATTTTCTATTGTTATTCTTAATCTGTGTTCTGTGTTCTTTGTTCTTTATTCTTTGTTCTATATTCCTCACGTTATTTATTATAAAGAAATTGTTGAAGAATAATCGTCGCACTAATCTCATCAACCAACGCTTTGTTCTGCCGTTGCTTCTTTTTCAATCCGCTGTCAATCATGCTTTGGAAAGCCATTTTACTGCTATAACGCTCATCGACGCGCTTTACTTCCAAGTCGGGAAAAACATCGGAAAATTTCTTCAAAAATTTCAGGATTTCTACTTCAATGTTGGAATGTGTTCCATCTTTTTGCTTTGGTTCGCCCACCAAAACCAATTCCACTTTTTCAGATGCAAAATACTTCTTTAAAAAATCCATCAATTCAGATGTAGCAACCGTTGTCAAGCCCGATGCAATGAGCTGTAGCTCGTCCGTAATGGCTATACCCGTGCGTTTGCTGCCGTAATCCAATGCCAAAATCCTTCCCATAACGCTTGCAAAAATAAGGGTTTGTGAATTACTATACTATTATCAACTGCAATTTTGAAATATGAAAGCTATATTTGTAGAAAAGATGCTGGGAGTTGGATGTAAAGTAACGGAAGTTAGATACAAAACCCAACCGACAACTGATAACAGATAACCGATGACCGAACTTCAACAAACCATAGAAAATGCTTGGGAAGATCGTTCCCTACTCACTGAAACTGAAACCATCGTCGCCATCCGCGAAGTGGTTAACCTTTGTGACGAAGGCAAGCTGCGCTGCGCAGAACCAACCGCTACCGGCTGGCAAGTGAACGAATGGGTTAAAAAAGCAATCGTACTCTACTTCCCCATTCAAAAAATGAAGACACTTGAAGTCGGCATTTTTGAATATCACGATAAAATACCTTTAAAAACTGGGTACGAAGCTAAAGGAATTCGCGTAGTACCACACGCTGTTGCAAGGCACGGAGCCTATATTGCAAGAGGCGTAATCCTAATGCCCAGTTACGTAAATATTGGCGCTTATGTGGACGAAGGTACTATGGTTGATACTTGGGCCACGGTGGGCAGTTGCGCACAGATTGGCAAAAACGTACACCTTAGCGGTGGCGTGGGCATTGGTGGCGTCTTGGAACCGTTGCAGGCTGCCCCTGTTATTGTTGAAGATGGTGCTTTTATAGGTTCGCGCTGTATCGTGGTGGAAGGTGTTCGCGTGGGTAAAGAAGCCGTTCTGGGCGCTAACGTTGTTCTTACTGCTTCCACAAAAATTATAGACGTTACTGGAGAAACCCCTGTAGAAGTAAAAGGATTTGTGCCAGAACGTTCCGTAGTAATTCCCGGAAGCTACACTAAAAAATTTCCAGCTGGAGAATACCAGGTGCCGTGTGCCTTGATTATTGGGGTGCGGAAGGAAAGTACAAATTTAAAAACTTCTTTGAACGATGCTTTGAGGGAATATGGGGTGGCGGTTTAAAGGTGAATTGTTAATTGAATATTGAATATTGAAAATTAGCCTCTGACGTCTGCCACAGAATACTGTCAACTACTTCCGCTTCCGCAACTTCTTGCTGTTAATCTTCTTCTGAAAAACCCTACTGTGGTGCAACATCAGTGCATAAGTGCCATCAACAGGCTGATTGTAAAGCTTTGCGTATTCCTCTGCCATTACCTTCATCATCGTTTTTGATAGCCATAGTTAACAAAAATTGTGTTTGATACTAAAAAAAACAAAAATTATTATTATGATAAAAACCAATAAAAATTTGGCATTTGTTATCTTTTAAGATAACTTTGCCAAATGGTTAGAAAAATAATCTTTCACGAAAACCATTTTATTGAATTCTACCAAAAACAGACTCAAGAAGTAAAAGGTAAAATTCAATACGTTTTCGAATTGATTAAACAAGTTGACCGGGTTCCCGAAAAGTTTTTAAAACATCTAACAGGAACGAGCGGGCTTTATGAAATCCGAGTTGAATACCAATCAAATATATTTCGGATTTTCTGCTGTTTCGATGAAGGAAAACTTGTAGTGCTTTTTAACGGTTTTCAAAAAAAGGCCCAAAAGACACCGCAAAATGAAATCGATAAAGCAGAACAATTGATGAAAGACTATTTTGAAAACAAAAAGTAAAGATTATGAAAGATTATAAAGAAATAAAGAATTTTGACGAGCTAATTGAGTTAGAACACGGAAAAATCGGGGCGGAAAGCCGAAATAAATACGAAGAAGGTGCTCAAATGTTTATCGTGAGTGAAATGCTTAAAGCTGCCAGAAAAGATGCAAATCTTACACAGGAACAACTTGCGGACAAAGCTGGAACAAAAAAAAGCTACATATCAAAACTGGAAAACGGTAAAGGAAATATTCAACTTTCAACCTTGATACGAATTTTTGAGCAAGGACTGAATAGAAAGATAGGGTTGACATTCCTATAATCGAAGAAGAAACGCACTACTCGTTGCGCATAGGCAAGTTACTTCCGCCTCCGCAACTTCTTGCTGTTAATCTTCTTCTGAAAAACCCTACTGTGGTGCAACATCAGTGCATAAGTGCCATCAACAGGCTGATTGTAAAGCTTTGCGTATTCCTCTGCCATTACCTTCATCATCGTTTTTGAAAGCCAAAGTCTTCTAAAATTGTGCATCCGTGCGTTAAAATCCATAGTTTCAAAACGCATCCGGTTCAAATCGATTAAATAGAAATCAAACTTGTTTTTATCACTTTCAATTATCAAGGTGTTTCCTGGTGAATGGTCCAAAAAATTTACACCCTTTTCGTGAAGTTTAAAAGTAAATTGGGTAAACTGTTTTAAAATCTCGTTCCTTTTTTTAAACTCCGGATTGTGTATCAATTCACGGAAATCGAAATCGTAATTAATGTGCTCACTTATGTAGAAACTCTCCTTCAACCCTCCCGAAAAAACTTCCAAATACCCCACGGGAAAAGGAGTGTTAATCCCCAATTCAATCAATTTTGAAGCGTATTCAAATGAGCGTTTCGCCTTGCTCTTCCGAATGTGCTGATAAATAGAAGATTGAAAAACATTAGGCGTTTTAAACTTTTTAATGTTAAAAGTAGTGCCCTTCAGTCGCACCATTTTTATAACATTGCGCTCTCCCTTGTTTACATATTCCCCTTTTAATGAAAAATTGTTTAGCACTTCCTTTAGCTTCGCTGCCAAGTGGGAATAGTTTGGATGAATTACAAAATTCTCATGCATTTTTAAAAAAGATAGATTCAAAAAAGGTATTTTGCGAAGGTAATTCATTAAAATCCTTGCCCCAACCCTAAAGGGAGGAATTTTAAAGATAACAACAATTTTTCCCTTTAGGGGCAGGGGTCTGCGATGGTAATATTTATGAAGAAAATACTCGTAATACAAAACAAAAGAATTGGCGACGTGCTCATCAGCTCCGTTATTGCCAATAATATAAAGAAGGTCTTCCCAAAAAGTGAAGTAACCTATTTTGTATATGATTACACAAGGGGTGTTTTGGAAAACAATCCAAATATTGACCGTATTATTTCGGTTAAGGAAAAAGAACTGAAAAAATTCTCGAAACTTTTACAGACTGTTTCAAAAATAAGAAAGGAAAAATACAACATCATTTTTGACCCCTATTCCAAATTTCAGAGTAGATTAATATGTCTTTTTTCAGGAGCTGAATACAGGATTGGACTTAAGC
>DAIMFZ010000088.1:2477-9883 GCA_036724225.1 Aequorivita sp. | reverse complement strand
TCTTTTATCCGACTAATAGCTTCTTTTATATCCTTTTCGGAAGCGGCGTATGAAAGACGGATACAGTTTGGGTCACCAAAGGCTTCACCTGTAACGGTGGCCACTTTGGCTTCTTCCAAAAGGTACAATGAAAAATCGGAAGCGGTTTTGATGTTTTTTCCACGAAGGGTTTTTCCGAAGAAATATGAAATATCAGGAAATACATAAAAAGCGCCTTCGGGTTCGTTGGTTTTGAAACCTTCAATTTCGGAAAGTAAACCTAATATCAATGTTCTTCTTTCCTTAAAAGCATCCACCATAAATTTTATTTTGCTCGGTGGATTTTCCAAAGCGGTAATTGTGGCTCGTTGTGCAATGCAGTTTGCACCACTTGTTACCTGACCTTGCATTTTATCGCAGGCGCGGGCAATCCATTCTGGGCCGCCAATGTAACCAATGCGCCAACCGGTCATGGAGAAAGCTTTTGATACTCCGTTCACAACCACGGTACGGTCATACATATCATCAAATTCAGCCATTGAAGCGTGATTTCCTGTGAAATTGATGTGCTCATAAATTTCGTCACTAATAACAATGATGTTTGGATACTTTACCAAAACATCTGCCAATTTTCGTAGTTCTTTTTTGCTGTAAACGGATCCACTCGGATTGCAAGGCGAACTGTATATTATCAGTTTTGTCTTTGGTGTTATTGCAGCTTCAAGTGCTTCAGCAGTTACTTTGAAATCGGTTTCAATGGAAGATGGAATTTCTTTTGGAATACCACCTGCAACTTTACATTGATCCGCGTAGCTTACCCAGTATGGTGCGGGTAACAAAACTTCATCACCTTCGTTTAAAAGTACCATCGTAAGGTTTGCCAATGACTGTTTGGCGCCTGTGGATACAACTATCTGTGGAGGTTTATATGTTAAGTTATTGTCTCTTTTGAATTTTGTGATTATGGCTTTTTTTAAATCGCCATAACCGTCCACGGGAGTGTAGGAATGATAGTTGTCTTTTATTGCCTGGATTGCGGCTTGCTTCACAAATTCAGGAACTGGAAAATCTGGCTCTCCAAGGCTGAGGCCAATAATGTCAATTCCCTGTTCTTTTAATTCTCTTGTTTTGGCAGCCATTGCCAGAGTGGCCGAGGTTGCCATCTCGTTCACTCGTTTTGAAAGTCTGTTGTCCATAATGATTAAGCGGGTAGGGCAGGCTTTAGCCCCATTTCACGTAAATGACGGAAATGTGCTATGATTGCCTTGCGGGTAGTTTTATATTCTTTATAAGGTAGATTGAATTCTTTGGTTGTACTTTTTACGATTTTTGAAATATTTTTATAATGAATGTGGCTGATGTTAGGAAAAATATGGTGTTCCACTTGATGGTTTAGTCCGCCAGTGTACCAGTTTACAATTTTATTGTCAGTATCAAAATTTACGGTAGTAAACAATTGGTGTATTGCCCAAGTATTTTTCATTGTGCCACTTTCGTCAGGTAGCATAATGTCAGTATCTTCAACCACGTGTGCCAGTTGAAAAACTATGCTCAATATAAGTCCCGCAACATAGTGCATTACGAAGAAACCAATTAAAATCTTCCACCAAACGATATTAAAAAACAGTATGGGTATCACGATCCAAAGCGAGATGTAAATCATTTTTGTTATTACTAAAACACTCCACTGTGCAATAGGTTTTGGCAGTTTTCCGTAGGAAAGTTTGCGTGCCAAATATCTTTTTGTTTGAAAAAAATCTGTAGTGAGTACCCAATTGAAGGTCAACAATCCATAAAAGAAAAGACTGTAAAAGTGTTGAAACCTATGGAATCTGTTCCATTTTGAATGTTTTGAAAAACGAAGTATCCTTCCTGCTTCCAAATCTTCATCGTGCCCGTGAATATTGGTATAAGTGTGGTGTAAAACATTATGTTGTACCTGCCAGTTGTATACATTTCCGGCAAGGATGTACATACTACTTCCCATAACTTTATTGATCCATTTTTTTGAAGAATAGGAACCGTGGTTGGCATCGTGCATCACGTTCATGCCTACGCCGGCCATGCCCACGCCCATTACAATTGTGAAAAGTAATTGTGCCCAGCCAGGAAAATTAAGAGTTAGTAAAAGAAAATATGGGGTAAGGTACAGTGAAAACATAATAATCGTTTTCAAGTGCAGTTTCCAGTTGCCTGTTCGGGCTATGTTGTTATCCTTGAAATATTCGTTTACGCGTTTGTTCAGTGTCCTGAAGAATTTTGTGCTATCAACACGGGAAAAGCTTAAGTTTGGGTATGTCAAAATGAAATGTTTAATAGGGGATTGTTACTGTATAAACCACAAAAATACTTATCTTTTGCGGAAATCCTTCAGTTCAAAATCATAAATTTCGCAAAGATGCCATACTTTTGCCTCTTAAATAGTTTTATGGAACTCATATTGAAATATTTTCCACAATTAACTGATATTCAGAAAGCTCAGTTTATTAAAATGCAGGAGCTTTACGAAGATTGGAATTTAAAAATAAATGTCGTTTCCCGAAAGGACATTGATGAACTTTATCTTCGGCATATATTGCATTCATTGGGAATTGCGAAGGTGCAGCCGTTTCTTCAAGGTTCAAAAATTTTGGATGTGGGAACCGGGGGCGGGTTTCCGGGCATTCCGCTAGCCATTCTTTTTCCCGAAACGCAGTTTCATTTGGTTGACAGTATCGGAAAAAAAATAAAAGTAGTAGATGAGGTGGTTGAAGGTCTTCAGCTAAAAAACATAAAAACTACCAATGCCCGCGTTGAGAGTGTTTCTGGGAAATATGATTTCGTGGTGAGCCGTGCCGTGGCACAGATGGAAACTTTTGTACATTGGGTGAATGGCAAAATTGCAAAAAAAAATCTTCACGAACGAAAAAATGGTATACTGTATTTAAAAGGAGGCGATCTGGATGAAGAATTGAAATTTTACCCGAAAGCCACAGTTTTTCCTTTAAATGATTATTTTGAAGAGGATTTTTTTGAAACCAAATCTGTGGTCCATCTTCCGTTGAAATTCAAGGTTTGAAAATTCAAGATTCAAGATTCAAAATTCCGAGATTTTACCACTTTTATATTTTTTGACCACCCACAACCCACTACTCACTGCCCTCTATAAGGAACCACTGGATTGCGAGTATCGTTTTTGCATCAATCAATTCCCCCAATTTCAATTTAATTTCCGAAACTGGGATTTTCACCAATTGAATGTCTTCATTTTCACTTTCGTTGCCACCACCTTTTTCGGTTTTGTCTTTATGGGAAACTTCAGAAAAAAATAAGAACACACGTTCTGTTGAAGCTCCGGGTGAAGTGTAAAAGGTGCTGATATGCTTTGGGTTATTTATTTTGTAACCTAATTCTTCCATCACTTCGCGGACTATGCAATCTTCAGGTTTTTCGTTTTTTTCCACTGACCCAGCGGGAATTTCCAACATCCAACCATCGTTGTTCTTGCAGCTTGGGTATCGGAATTGGTTCGTCAATAATATGCTCTGAGTTTCTTTTTCAAGCAATAGAATTGCAACAGAATCCCCCCTTTCAAAAGCGAGCCGTTTGGTGGTTATTTGTTTTCCTTCAAAAGTGTCATAAGTTACGTTCGCTTTTACAATTTTGTAGTGGTCATTGAAAACTACTTCTTCATTTTTGATTGAATACTTCATAAAAATCGCAATATATATATTTAAAGATAATAAAAACCCTTCCGACGTTCTAAAGCGCTGGAAGGGTCATGATAAAAAAAACCCCGAAAAGATCGGGGTTTTGGAAAAATATTTAAGAAAGTGTTTTACTGGGAAATCAAGAACCGCTTGGTTGTTACAAGATTGTCTTTTGAAATTCTCATAAAATAGGTTCCAGTCTGTAGTTTTGAAATGTTGATTTGTGCATTAATATTCAGGTTTTCTTGTGAAAGAATCAATTTTCCAAGAATATCATATACTTGAACGTTTGCATTTTCAGCACCGTTAATATTTATGGTTGTGCGTGCTGGGTTTGGATATAGACTGATATTGTCAAGTTGGTTTTGGGTTACACCTAACAAACCGTTACTTGAAAATGGCGATCTTTCACCGTTGCCATAATTACCGTTTGTATGGTACAATTGGTTTCCTTGGTTATCGGTAAGGGTTATTTCGCCACCGCCGTTGCTGGCAGTGTCTAAAATACGGAATTCGTAACAATCTGCTGGAAGGTCAAAAACTTCGGTAATAATTTGCGGACTGTTGTTTGGGTAGGGTCCACCGTGGTAGATAGCAGTTCCATTTGAGTCATAGACATACCATCTGGTTTGGGCTCCGTTATTATCAATATGTAATTCCATAGTAACCATACTAGTTCCGTGAGGAGCTTGGTCAAATGATGTGGTAGCACTGTTATTGGAGTTATTGTCATCATTTGGAAGAGTTACAACAACTGAGTTGGTTCCTTGAATGGTATAAGGCACTTCTGGAAGTTCAACTGTTTCGCTATGAAGTGATAAAATAGTTCCACTCCAATTATAAGTGTGATCTTCTCCATTAATTGTATAATCAATTGTCAAAGAAGTAAGCGGATTTTGACCTAAATTTTGAATGCTTATTTCTGGTGCAACATTAGTCTTACATGTGGTTGGAATATCTGTGATGGATCTTAAGCTTGCGTCGTTAGCATTTGTAAGTCCTGTATAGGTTGGGAAGGCTCTGCTTCCACTTGGAATTTCTTGATGAGTGTTTGCTATATAGGCCACCACTTCCATATCTGCAAGTTCAGTGGGAACGTTGTTGTATGCTGCTGGTATAGGATAAGTAAAAGTACGATCCACAAAAGTACCCGAAGTAGTTGTATTGATTACTTCGCCCCATTGGCCAGTAATCATTTCAACCAAACGGTGCATGTGAACGTAATTATTTCCTGCTCCACCACCTGTTTGTGGTCCTTTAGTATTGTTCTGCAACAAGGCAACATTCAACATATTAGTAGATTCTGGGCTATTGCTAGTATAATAACCTTCAACGTGAACAGTCAGAACACCAGTGTTTACATCAATGGAAGCTTCAACTGCAACATTTACTTCAGAACCAATAGCCCTTGTTTCGTTGGCTGAAACAGTCCAATAGCCTCGGTCCATTGCAGTACCACCGCCACTGGCCATGGAACGACCGGGAAAGATATGCCTGTTTACGGTACCGGAAGGATAACCGAAACCAGAGCCAGAGTATGATTGAGCTACAATGGCATTTCCATAAGGAGTTCTGAAATCTGGTTCGCCAGAGCCAGGAACGGCATAGCCTCCTTGGTGTATATTAATCAAAGAAACGCGATCTGGATTTGCATCTTGAATAGCTTTTGCAATAGCGTGGCCTTGTGGGCAATACACGCAATGGATTCCCGTAAATTCCTCAAGGACTACGTTTTTGTTTTGAGGGGTGGTTGATACAATTGTCTGCGCGAAGGTAGCACAAGCAAACAGTGCAAAAACCAAACTGAGTGGTAGTTTTTTAAACATGGTTTTTAGATTTAAATAGTTGTGAAATAATGTGTAATTAGTAAAATTACTTTTTTAAATTTAAATATAACAATTTCAAATACACTTTGTTGGATTTTTAACAGTAAGTAATTAAAAATAAAAACTTTACAGTATTCAAAATTCTGAAATTGTTAAGATAAAAAACCCCGAACGAATCGGGGTCTTTGAAAATATGTAAGGATTTGTTTTATTGGGAAATCAAGAATCTCTTGGTGGTTACAAGGTTGTCTTTTGAAATCTTCATAAAATAAGTTCCTGTTTGTAATTTGAAAACATTTATTTGCGCATCCATAGAAATGTTTTCCTGTGAAAGGATTAATTTTCCCATAAGATCATATACCTGAATATTTGCATTTTCAGCATTTTTCAAATTTATTGTTGTAGATGCTGGGTTTGGGTACAAACTGATGTTTTCTAGTTGGTTTTGAGTTACACCTAATAAACCATTGCTGGAGAACTGTGTGGTCTCACCAGAACCAAATTGTCCATTAGTATGATAAATTTGGGTTCCCAGATGATCAGTAAGCGTTACTGCTCCACCACCGTCGCCATAAGTATCAATGATGCTGAAGGCATAACAATCTACAGGTAAAGTAAAGGTTACGTTTATTGTTTGATTGTTGCCGTAAGGTCCACCGTTATAAAGAACGTTACCAGCTCCATCTTTTACGTTCCATCTGCATTCGCTACCATAACCATCTGTGTGGAGAACCATATTTACAGTTCCTGAGCCCTCAATTGCTTGGTTAAATACTGTGGAAGCGCTGTTATTAGAGTTATTGTCATCACTTGGAAGAGTTACAACTACTGTGTTGGTTCCTTGAATGGTATAAGACACTTCTGGAAGTACAACTGTTTCGTTATGAAGTGATAGTATATTTCCACTCCAATTATAAGTGTGATCATCTCCATTTATGGTATAATCTATTGTCAAAGATGTAATGGCGTTTTGACCCATATTCTGAATGTTCACTTCTGGTGCAATAGTAGTTTTACAAGTATTTGGAATATCGGCAACATATCTTACGTTTGCGTCATTCGCATTTGTAAGGCCTGTAAAGGTTGGGTATGCACGGCTTCCGCTAGGAATTTCCTGATGTGTATTTGCAATATAGGCCACCACTTCCAAATCGGCAAGTTCAACGGGTACTCCATTGTAATCTGCAGGGATTGGATAGGTAAAAGTGCGATCCACAAATGTAGTTGCGGTGGTGGTATTGATCAGCTCGCCCCATTGGCCAGTTATCATTTCCACAAGACGGTGCATGTGTACATAATTATTACCCATATTTCCGCCAGTTTGTGGGCCTTTAGTGTTGTTCTGTAATAAAGCAACATTCATTAAATTGGTTGATTCTGGACTATTGCTAGTGTAGTATCCTTCAACATGTACGATCATAACATTTGTTTGAACATCAACTGTAGCTTCAACCGCTACGTTTACGGCAGAACCTATAGCCATTGTTTCTGTTGATGAAAGAGTCCAAAAATTTCTGTATATTGCTGTTCCACCTGGTGTGTTTTCTCTACCTGGAAAAACATGTCTGTTTATAGTACCAGCAGGATAGCCAGTTAAGCCAGTTTGTCCTACGATGGCACTTCCGTAAGGGGTTCTGAAATCTGGTTCACCAGCACCAGGATTTGCGTAGCTCCCAACATGGATATTGATTAAGGAAACTCTATCAGGATGTGCATCTTGAATGGCTTTGGCGATGGCATGACCTTGTGGGCAAAACACACAATGGATTCCGGTAAATTCCTCAAGGACTACGTTTTGGTCTTGTGGGGAGGTTGATACAATTGTTTGCGCATATGTGGCACAAGCAAACAATGCGAAAAATAAAATTAGGGATAGTTTTTTAAACATGATTTTTGTAGAATTTAGATTAAG
>DAIMFZ010000088.1:0-2377 GCA_036724225.1 Aequorivita sp. | reverse complement strand
CTCAAATGTTAAATAACTGAAATTGAAAGGTTAAAGAAGTGAGGGTTTTTAAATATTATATTTACTTTTGTAAAAATTTTATAAAATATATTAATTCTAAAAAACAAACTGAAATGAAACTTAAATTACTTTTTTTAACAATTATGGGTTCGGTTGCCATAGCCAATGCTCAATATACAGTAAGAGACATTAACGGAAACCAGCTTAACAATGGAGAGGTTTTGGAGTTTGGAGTTTACGGATATGGAACTACAGCTAATTATGAGTTTTTCGTTACCAACGATAATCCAACAGATGTCATTTACACAAGAATTGAATTTGTGAGCGCAGTAAATGCCACTGGCGAATTCTTTGAATTGTGTTATGCACTTCAGTGCTATACTAATCTTTCAGTGGGTTTTACTATTCCCGATGCCCCCCAAGTTTTCCCTATTGCTGTTGGAGAAACAACTGGAGAAGGAAATCACTTTTTAAATGCTGATCCAGGAAATGGAACAGATATTTTGGATTATGTTTTTGCTTTCCACCAATATGAGGCTGATGGGGTTACTGAAATAGGAGCACCTTTAACTTTTACCTATCGTTACAATCCAAATGTTTTAGGAGTAAACGAAAACGGCAAAGTAAATATGACCATCCAATCTACTGTTGTTTCAAATGAATTGGTACTGAACCTAAACGAACCAGTAAGTATGAAGGTTTATGATTTGCAAGGGCGTGTTGTAAAACAAGCTCGTTTTGAAACAGGCCGTCAGACCGTTAATATGTCTGATTTAAGCTCACAAACTTATATCCTTCAATTCAACAATGAAAGAGGAGCTACTCAAACCACAAAGATTCTTGTTCAATAGAAATTGAATTTCCCTTGAATAAAAAAGTGCCCCGAAGTTTTCTTCGGGGCACTTTTGTTTTGTTGAAAAATAGCTTTTAGAAAGTAACCACTAGATTGGCAGTAACACCGGTGTTTTCTGGAACATATCTACAAACTCCGCCCACACAAATCAAGCCCCCGCGCTGGCGGCCGTAATTTAATGCAAAACGAGCAGGGCCTTTGGTGTAACTTCCTCCGAAGCTGTAATAGTGAATTTTTCCTTCGCCTTCATAATTCCAAGCATCTGCTGCGTAAAGTGTAAATGCAGAACTGAAGTTGTATTCCAATACTGCAGCTGCCCAGTTTTTTCTATCCAATTTTCTATCTGCTACTTTCCCTCTTTTGTCAACCCAAAGATGTTGCAATTCCATACGCAATGCTTTACCTCCTTCAAAACGTCGGGTTGCTTCAATTACTCCAATTTGGGCTCTAATATCGCCTTGGGTTCCCAATGGGCCACCTTCAGCAACGCCTTTGTCAATAATTACATCTTGAAAAGTGGCGACAGAACTCCATTTTGAATTCCAACGGTTTTTCACTTCTATATTTAAATCGCGGAAATATCGGTCGCCCTTACCTATAAATTTGGGGTCGTACGTTTGTTCTGCATCATTATACGTAGCTTCCAAACCTGCCCAATATGAAAAGTTTCCAGCCAATTTGGTTCCCAATTTCCCCAGAAATGATTCTTTATCGAAGGAATAGTAAACATCCACTTGTGTGCCCACTTCTCCAGCTCTTTTTTCAGTATCGCTGAAAAGCAAACGTGGCTGTGCAGTATAAACATATATATTGGACAATAAATAGTCGTGTTGCTTTGTAAGGCCAGGAACGTAGTTTACAATTTGTTCATTATATACATTTCCTTCCGCATAACGGTCTGCGTAAAAACTAAAATTTTCCAGTCTTCTGAATGTGGAACTAATTCCCAATCCTTTTTGGGCATAACCTAAGTTAACTTGAAGTGCTGTGCCATCAAAAAGTTGTGGAGAGGCAACTTCGCGCTCAGTAACAACTACGTCTGGATCTTTCGTGATCGCTTCAACGCCACCATAGAAATTTTTGACAACGAAATCCAGTCTTCCTCCATAAGCATTAATTGTTGAAGGAATGGAATCATTAGCACCATTTGATTGGTAACGACCCACATAGCTTGCTCCTAATTTCACATCAAAGTCATCAATCTTTAAAAGTCCTGTTAAATCAACATTGGCGTCAAGACCTTGCATAACACCTTCGGAAACATCAAAACCGTTTCTAATCTGACCGTAAACACCGGTTAGTCCAATATCGGCAGTAGGTGTAAATTTAACGCGAAGTCCTTTAAGGGCATTGTTTATGCCCAATTGACGATCTTCCCAAGTTCTAAGAATGAGACCGCTCCCGAATTGCTCATAAAAATAGCCTCCCGTAATATCCAGGGTTTCATTCTTATAATTCAAATAATAGGTGCCAATTCCGTTCTGGTTTTCCTAAGTGGGGGAATATCCAAGTAGCACGGTAGGG
>DAIMFZ010000087.1:0-9954 GCA_036724225.1 Aequorivita sp. | reverse complement strand
CAGCACCATTGGGTCTTCGCTTAAAACCAATGACAAAATCTTTATCAGTTGGGTTGGGCCCCGTGGAATTGTTGCTGCTGGTGTTTCTTCCCTATTTGGAGCACAACTGGTTTCAAAAGATGTTGTTGGAGCAGAATTTATTACGCCCTTAGTTTTTGCAGTAGTTTTGGTAACCGTAATCATAAACGCCACAACAGCACGGGTTATGGCTGGTTGGCTGGGTGTTTTATTAAATAAATCGGAAGGAATAATTATGGTGGGAGCTTCTAAAGTGTCTCGATTGATCGCTACTTATTTACATAAAAATAATCGTCATGTTGTTCTGATAGATTCTAACCAATTAAATATAAACCGGGCAAAAGAGTTGGGTTTGGAAGCCTTTACCGCAAACATTTATGCAGACGATCTTACAGATAATATAGAACTGAACGATGTGGGCTATTTGTTAGCAATGACAGGAAGTGACGAAATTAACAAACAAGCAATAAATCGGTTTGGAAAATATTTTGGGGAAAATGGAACTTTTCGGTTGATGACTTCGGAAGAAATGCGGCAACGCCATAACCTTTCTGCTAAAGAATTATTTTCATATACCCATGACTATACCCGTTTTACAGAGGTGGCACAGGATTTTCCATCAATACAGGAAATTCCAGTGGGAAACCACAATCAATTTTTACGTGTGCTGAACATTATCGGCGAAAATGAAAATGCTATTCCGTTATTTCTGAAACATCCAGACGGGTTTTTGGATCTCATTACTGCACCAGCGGAACTGGAAGTAGAAAATGGCAGCGGTTTGGTCTATCTTGGAAAACCCATGGATTTTGAAGATGTTGTGAATGCAACACGAACAGAAAACGAAGGGAAAGCTAAAAAATAATTTCCCAACAAAACCGTTCTAATAAAAACATATTTTGATAAAGAAAATTTCTATTCTAATCGCTATAGTTTCTAGCCTATCAATTTTTTCATGTAAAAAAGATGATGGTATCAGTTGCACCACTTGCTCATCGCCTGAAACTGCAAATTTTCAAGTTTGTGAAGAACGCAATGGCAACGCTTCAGTTGGAGGGCAGGACACCGGAACACCTTATGATGTTTATATTTCTGGATTGGAAGCTGCAGGGGCGAGCTGCGGAAACTAGTTTTAAAACTTAATCATTCAACTTAAGCACTGCCATAAAAGCTTCCTGCGGAATTTCAACATTCCCAACTTGGCGCATGCGTTTCTTACCTTTTTTCTGCTTTTCCAAAAGTTTTCGCTTTCGCGAAATATCACCGCCGTAACATTTTGCGGTAACGTCTTTTCTTAAGGCTTTCACGGTTTCACGCGCAATGATTTTTGCGCCAATTGCCGCTTGAATTGGGATATCAAATTGCTGTCGTGGGATAAGCTGGCGCAGTTTTTCGCAGATTCTTTTACCAATATCAAAAGCATTATCACGGTGAAGCAATGCAGAAAGTGCATCCACAATATTTCCGTTCAAAAGTACATCCACTTTCACAAGTTGTGACATCCGCATCCCGATGGGTGAATAATCAAAAGAGGCATACCCTTTTGAAACGGTTTTTAGCCTATCATAAAAGTCGAAAACTATTTCTGCCAAGGGCATGTCAAAAGTAAGCTCAACCCTTTCGGTTGTCAAGTATGTTTGATTGGTAATTTCGCCTCTTTTTTCAATACAAAGCGACATCACGGAACCCACAAAGTCTGATTTTGTAATGATGGTGGCTTTAATATAAGGCTCTTCAACACGGTTGAGTTTTGAAGGGTCTGGCAAATCGGATGGATTGTTTACCAAGAGGGGAACATCAGGGTTTTTGTTTGTATAAGCGTGGTAGGAAACGTTTGGCACAGTGGTTATCACCGTCATATCAAACTCCCGTTCCAGCCTTTCCTGTATAATTTCTAAGTGGAGCATCCCCAAAAAACCACATCGGAAACCAAACCCAAGTGCCATAGAACTTTCTGGAAGGAAAACCAAAGAAGCATCGTTCAACTGCAATTTTTCCATTGAATTCCGCAGCTCTTCGTAATCTTCAGTGTCTACGGGGTAAATTCCTGCAAAAACCATTGGTTTCACATCTTCAAACCCTTCAATCATATTAACGGTGGGGCTTTTGGAATCGGTAATGGTATCGCCCACTTTCACTTCTTTGGCTTCTTTTATTCCTGTGATAAGGTAACCTACATCTCCTGTTTTTACAACATCTTTTGGTTGTTGCTTTAACTTTAATGTGCCCACTTCATCAGCGAAATAGCTCTTTCCAGTAGCCATAAACTTAATGTGTTGACCTTTTCGGATTTCGCCATTGAGTACCCTAAAATACGTTTCCACACCACGAAAAGGATTGTAAACAGAATCAAAAATAAGTGCTTGCAAAGATTCATCCGGATTGCCTTTTGGCGGGGGAATGCGTTCAATAATTGCACTCAATATTTCGTCAATTCCTTGGCCGGTTTTAGCACTTGCGGGAATCACTTCTTCAGCTTTACATCCTAAAAGCTCTACTATATCATCCGTCACTTCCTCTATGTTTGCAGAGGGAAGATCTACTTTGTTTAAAATTGGAATTATTTCCAAATCGTTTTCCAATGCCAAATAAAGATTAGAAATAGTCTGAGCCTGAATGCTCTGGGCAGCATCTACTATTAGCAATGCGCCCTCGCAAGCGGCGATGGAACGGGAAACTTCATATGAAAAATCCACATGGCCTGGAGTATCAATCAAGTTCAGCGTATATTTTTCGCCTTTGTAAACATAGTCCATTTGGATGGCGTGGCTTTTTATGGTAATGCCGCGCTCGCGCTCTAGGTCCATATTGTCTAAAAGTTGGTCTTGCTTCTCGCGATCGGTCACGGTGCCGGTAGCTTCCAATAGACGATCTGCCAAGGTGCTTTTTCCGTGGTCAATATGGGCGATAATGCAAAAATTGCGGATGTTCTTCATAAAAATTCCTTCACGTGCTTCAAGCTGCAAATATAGATTAAAACAGCGATTATATGGTTTCTGATTGAAACACTTAAAATAAACCGGGAAAGTGTGATTTTATTTAATGAATTTTTAACATATTTGTACTATATTGTTGTATTTCAACTGTAAAATTCCGTTTTCTCCCCAGAAAAAATTACAATAACGGGTGTCGCCCCAGATATCTTCTTAAGTTATGAAAAGACTTTTGTTAGTTTTTTTCTTTTTACAATACGGCGTATTGATGGCGCAGGACCTATCGGTTTTTGGGAAGGTTTCAGATGCAAAAAACACCCCATTGTCCTTTGTGAATGTTTTGGTATATAAAGCAGATGCAGAATCCCCATTTAAAGGAACCACGAGCGATGCCGACGGTTCTTTCGCGCTGAATGGTTTGGACGCGGGAACTTATACCTTCAATTTCAGTTATATTGGTTATGAGAATTTGGCACAGACCGTTGCACTTTCATCAAACAAAAATCTTGGAAACATTGTTTTAATGGATAACACCCAAATGCTTGATGAAACGGTAGTAACCGCGAAATTACCGACCATCCAGAAATCGCCTGGCAAACTGGTTTTCAACGTTGAAAACACTTCATTTTCCGTTGGTAGCACAATGGACCTTTTAAAGAAAACTCCTGGTGTTGTGGTTATTGGCGAAAACATTCAGGTGAAATTTTCCACCCCCGTAATTTTCATAAACGGAAAACGGGTTTATTTATCAGCTTCCGAAGTAGTTTCGCTTTTGGAAAACACTGATGCAACCAATATAAAATCAATTGAGGTCATTACAAATCCTTCTTCAAAATATGATGCCGATGCGGGCACAGTATTGAACATTATCACTTCCAAAGCTATCTCCGTAGGATATAAAGGTTCTTTAAACGCTACTTATGAACAGGCCGTTTATCCGAAATACAAAGTGGGGACTTCTCATCTTTTTAAAAATAATTGGCTGAATTTCTACGTCGGTTATACGTATGGTAAAAGCAAGGATTATAAAGAAGATAAAAGTTATATCAAATTCTTCCAACCGGATGGGGTTTCAACACAATCTATTTGGGAAACAGATTTTAATCGAACCACAAAATATGAAAACCACAATGGGAGCGTAGTTGTGGATTTAACTTTAAACAAGAAAAGCACCCTTAGCCTTACTTCAAAAGTCTCCCTTACGCCGAGGGTAGATTACAGCAATAACGGAGAATCATTGATCTACAATCCGCAACGACAAGTAGATTCAACCATCACAACGATAAGCTACGTCAATTTTGAAAAAAATAATTTAAATTTTGCGCTGGACTACAACAGGCAATTGAATGATAAAGGGGCTACGCTTTCTGCTTCAGCAAATTATATTTATTACGATAACATCCAAGATCAAAGCGTTAGCTCTGATTATTCATTGGCTAATGGAGATTTCTTAAGAAATAATAGTTTTTATACTGAATCCAATCAGGGCAGCAATATTTTCACGGGCCAAACCGATATTTCCACAGGTTTGTGGGGAGGGACTTTTGAAACTGGAATTAAATTCAGCAATGTAATCACGAATAGCAAGCTAGATTTTTTCAATATCGAAAATAATGATAATACATTTAACAATACACTTTCCGATAATTTCAATTACAAAGAAAACATATACTCAGAATACATAAATTTCACAAAAGACTGGGATAAATGGAGTTTCGTTTCGGGTCTTCGTGGAGAATATACTGTTATCGACGCCGATTCCAGATCTTTGGGTCAGATGAATCACCAACAGTATTTTGACATTTTCCCTTCAGCGTCATTTCACTACATTATAAATGACAACAAAAGCATTGGTCTTAGTTATGGCAGGAGCATTGAACGCCCTCGCTATCAAAGTCTAAATCCCTTCAAATATTTTATTACGGAACGCAACTTTAACGGCGGAAATCCAAACTTGGTACCAGCAATTGAGGACAAGATCACACTGACTATGGACTACAAAAACAAATTGTTTTTTGAACTTTATTACCAACATGTTGAAAACAGTTTAGACGTACTAACATTTCAGAACAATGAAAACAATACGCTGGAACGAACGGATGCCAATATGATAAAAAGCTACCAATACGCTTTTGACATAACCTATGTAAATTCCGTTAATTCGTGGTGGTGGCTCTATGTTCAAACATCCTCGTTTTATTTGGCCAACGAATTTTACGCTTCGCATAGTGCCGCAGAAAAATATATTAATGACAACTTTGGGCAATATATTTCGGCTACCAACCATTTTACGATTTCTAAAGACCGCACTTTTACGGCAGATCTATCAGGACTTTATATTTCAAAAGTAGTAATAGGAAATCGGTTTTTAAAAAATCAAAACTATATAAATATTTCCTTTCAAAAACTGTTTTGGGACAAACGGGCAAGTTTGACCGTGGGTGTTGATGATGTATTTAACACATTGAAAGATATGGCTACGGCATCGCGTTATTACAATCAGGACAATTATTATTATGTAGATATGGAAAACAGGCTGTTTCGTTTAGGCTTTAAATATAACTTCGGAAATGCACGGCTTCGCGATAACAATAAACAGTTAAAAACTGATGAAGGTGACCGATTGGAGGAGAAATAGAAGTTGTAAATTTTAAGCCCCAAAGATTTCCAAAACCTTTGGGGTTTTTTCATGCTCATTACTTTTAATGAGATTCACTACTTTTGCAGTTCCAAAACAAAAAAATTGCCAAAAATAGGAAACATACAACTTTCAGATTTTCCGTTGCTACTTGCCCCAATGGAAGACGTTAGCGATCCACCGTTTCGCGCTCTGTGCAAAGAACAGGGCGCCGATGTGGTTTTTACTGAATTTATCTCTTCCGAAGGGCTGATCCGCGATGCTGCTAAAAGTATGATGAAACTGGATATTTACGAAAAGGAACGCCCAGTGGGAATCCAGATTTTCGGTGCCGTTTTGGAATCCATGCTCCGCAGTGTTGAAATTGTGGAAGCCAGTGGCCCAGATATTATCGATATCAACTTTGGATGCCCTGTGAAAAAAGTAGTTTGTAAAGGAGCTGGCGCGGGTATTTTGAAAGATATAGATTTAATGGTAAGCCTTACCGAAGCAATGGTAAAACACACTTCACTTCCCATTACCGTTAAAACTCGTTTGGGATGGGACCATGATTCCATAAAGATTTTGGAGGTTGCCGAACGTTTGCAGGACGTGGGCTGCCAAGCACTTTCCATCCACGGCCGCACACGTGCACAAATGTACAAAGGCGATGCCGACTGGAAACCCATTGCCGAAGTAAAAAACAATCCACGTATGCACATTCCCATCTTTGGAAATGGCGATGTTGATACTCCCGAAAAAGCAATGGAAATGCGCGACAAATACGGTTTGGATGGCGCGATGATAGGTCGTGCCAGTATTGGGTATCCGTGGTTTTTTAAGGAAGTGAAGCACTATTTTAAAACTGGAGTACACTTACCGCCACCAACAATGGCAGAACGCGTTTATGCCGCCAAACGCCACCTACAAATGGCGATTGATTGGAAGGGCGAAACCTTGGGCGTTTTTGAAACCCGCCGGCACTATACCAACTATTTTAAAGGAATTCCCAACTTTAAGGAATTCCGAATGAAAATGGTAACGAGCGATGATTCCGCTTCAGTATTTGAAGCGTTTGATGAGGTTTTACAAGAGTTTGAGGATTTTGAGTTTGCTTAGTTGGATATAAAAAAACTTTTTCCAAATGACAGTTTTTTGCAATTATAAAAGCTGTATTTCAAAACACCGCGTATATTCAATTTTCAAATTTTAGGTTTAAGTGTCTTTCCTTATAAATGGATTTTAATAAAAATCCTTTCTACCTTTATCCATAAAAATTAATGCCATGCTAAGGCTCAAGATAATCAAAACTCATTTTATTACCCATAACGTAAAGCGCTTTGTGTTAGAAAAGCCTAAAGGTTTTGAATACACTCCTGGACAATCAGCACATATATCCATCAATCTTCCAGGTTGGGAAGATCAGAAACGGCCTTTTACCTTTACTTCATTACAACATTGGGATTACCTGGAATTTATTATAAAAATTTACGATGAACATAAGGGAGTGACTTCGCAATTGGGCAAACTCAAAGAGGGTGCCCAGCTTTTATTACACGATGTTTTTGGTACAATCCATTATAAGGGTCCCGGTATATTTATTGCCGCAGGTACAGGAATCACTCCTTTTATCGCGATCTTTAGGGCACTCTTGCATAGTGGAAACTTGCGAAAAGTTGCACTTTTATATTCAAACAAAACCAAAGATGATATCATCTTACTTGATGAATTGACAGAAATGTTGGGGCCAGCCTACAGAAATGTTTTCACCGAGGAAGGTGTGATTGGTTTCCGGGAACGCAGAATTGACCGCAAATTTCTAATCGAAACCATTGGAGATTTTAACTCTCGCTTTTATGTGTGCGGTCCAAAAAAATTTACGGAAGAGATTTGCGATGCATTGGTAAGTTTGGGAGCAAAACCAGAATATTTAATTGTTTGAATTTGGACTAGACCAAAAATATTTTATTTTTCCAGATTAAACAACCAATTTTCGGCGCACCCTACTGGACGCAATCCAAGAAGCAATAATCCCCAAAACACAAATTGTCACAAAAACTATCACAACGTTTATAAGTTTCAATTTTACGGGATAAGGAAGTGTGCTGGTTATGGCAACGAATTCAAATTTCAATTGGGCAAGCACAGCTAAAATTCCCAAGAAAATTCCAAATAAGCCGCCAAGTACGGTCATCAGCGTTCCCTGTAGGAAAAAGATTCGGCGTATTTCTTTCAGCGAAGCCCCCATATTAAAAAGGGTTTTTATGTTTTTCCGCTTGTCCAAAACCATCATTATTATGGAACCGATAACGTTGAAAAGGGCTATTATCAAAACCAATGTGAAAATTAAATAGACCGCGATATTTTCAGTATTCAACATTTTATAAAGCGCGTCGTTCTGCTGAATTCTGTTTTTTATAAGAATATCTTTGGTAAAGATTTTCTCGATTTCGCGGCGCACCTTTTCTTCGGAAGCAGTGGGCAAAAGCTTCATTTCAATGGAAGATATTTTTGTGCTGTCCATCGATAACAGGTTTCTGGCAAATTCCAAATCTGAAAAAACATATTTCGCATCTAAATCCTCGTTTACTTGATACACGCCGGAAACTACTACGTTTTCTTTGTTGAAAGCATCGGAAGGATCCAGCGCATTGAGTTGCCCCGTTCCCGGTTTTGGCACATAAATTTCCAGCAAATCTGAATAATCGTTCACGCCCATAGACAGTTTTGCAATGGTGGAAAGTCCAACAACCACTTGATGTTCGCCGGTAACCAACCATTGGCCGAAATACATAATACTGTCCAACTGCGTCACTTTTCCGTAAAATGAATCCACGCCTTTTATGTAGGCAATGTGGTTTTTTCCTTTGTAGTGAAGAAAAACGCGCTCTTCAATTATTTCTGAAAAGGTTTCAATCCCTTCAATGTTTTTAAGTTGGTCTCTTTGAGCTTCGGAAAAACCGATTGTCTTTCCACTTTTGGGCAGTATTTTAAGATCACTATCAAATTCGTTAGTAAACTGAAGACTGAAATCTTTCAAGCCCGAAAATCCCGATAGCACTATAAACAAAGACATTGCGCCCACAACCACACCAACTGCGGCAATACCTGTTATGATATTGATAGCATTGTTACTGCTTTTTGAAAACAGATACCGTTTGGCGATGTAGAGCGAAAAATTCAAGTTATGATTTTTTTCTTTTTGGGAGTAAATCTGGGTCTTTCAACGGATCTTCCCCACCTTTTACGGCTTTGTCAATCCTTTCAATATATTCAAGGGAATCGTCGTTGTAAAAACTTAAATCGGGCATTTTACGCAATTGATGTTTTGTTAGTTGCGCAATTTGATGTTTTATGTTTGGCTTTATTTTGTTGATCTCCGCCACGATTGCTTCGGCTTTATCTGCCGGAAAAACGCTCACATAAACTTTTGCAATGGAAAGATCCGTGGTTACACCCACTTTGCTTACCGAAATAATAATGCCCATTTGCCCCGCTTCGCGAAGCATATTTTGAAGCACGTTTGCGAGGTCGTTCTGCAGTACGCCCGCAATTTTCTTTTGTCTGTTACTTTCTACCATCCTGCAAAAATAGGACAATTAACGCTAAGGTATGTTAAGGAAGCTCCAAGCTTGTGGAAATTCAATGGAATTAAGTTTGTATTTTTGATGAAATTTGAATTTTTCTATGAAAAAGATTGAACATATCGGCATTGCGGTAAAAAACATTTCCGAAGCGAATAAAATATACGAGATCCTCTTGGGAAGCGCTCCCTACAAAAGCGAAAAGGTAGAAAGCGAAGGCGTGGAAACTTCCTTTTTCCAATGTGGCGAAAGCAAAATTGAACTTTTGGAAGCTACAAATCCAGATAGCCCCATTGCCAAGTTTATTGAAAAACGGGGTGAGGGCATTCACCATATTGCTTTTGCAGTAAAAGACATAAAATTTGAAATGAAACGTCTTAAAAATGAAGGATTTATCCTTTTAAACGAAACCCCAAAAAGGGGAGCGGACAACAAGTTGGTGGCGTTTCTTCACCCAAAATCTACAACCGGAGTATTGGTGGAGCTTTGCCAAGAAATTGAGAATAACGAAAAATAGTTTTGCTGTATTTGCAAAGTGTTTTACATTTGCAATCCTCATATTTATCCTGTGGCAGTAGTTTTTACTTAAGTTTGGATGGATAATTGAAATTTTGAAATTTATACGGTCCCATAGCTCAGCTGGTTAGAGCACCTGACTCATAATCAGGGGGTCCATGGTTCGAGCCCATGTGGGACCACTTTTTTGACTGAAATATTATTATTATTTCCAAATGGTTGATTTTTGCATTAAACATTTGGCGAGAAGTTTACACTGAGCATTTCGGCTTCGCTCAATATAAAC
>DAIMFZ010000086.1:0-9956 GCA_036724225.1 Aequorivita sp. | reverse complement strand
GGGCAATTCTGTCCTCAATATTTTTTCCAGCACGATAGGTGGCACTTTCGCCAACATAGGCATTGGTAGCCATTTCTGCCAATTTGAGTTTTATGGCTCCAAAGGATGAGATGGGCACATTGAACTGTATCCGTTCGTTTGCATAATTCACTGCATTGGCAATAACACGGCGTTGTGCGTCAAGACTGGCTGCAGCAAGTTTAATACGACCAATGTTTAAAGCGTTCATGGCAATTTTGAAACCATCGCCCCGTTCTGCCAACATATTTTCCACAGGAACTTTGGTTTCATTAAAAAACACCTGACGGGTAGAGGAGGAGTGAATACCAAGTTTCTTTTCTTCCTCGCCCATTGAAATTCCGTTTTTGGGATCGTTTTCAACAATAAAACCGGTGATGTATTTGTCGTCTTCAATTCGAGCAAACACAATCATAGTATGGCAAAAACCTGAATTTGAAATCCACATTTTTTGACCGCTAATGGAGTAATATTTCCCGTCTTCGGAAAGAACTGCCTTGGTCTTTCCGCTATTAGCATCACTTCCTGCGCCTGGCTCAGTTAAGGCGTAAGCTCCAAACCATTCGCCAGTGGCGAGTTTTGGGACGTATTTTTTCTTTTGCTCTTCTGTACCGTATAAAGTAATTGGCATTGTTCCGATTCCCGTATGCGCACCAAAAGCGGTGGCCACGGATCCTGTTGCGCCCGAAATATAATCGCAAACAAGCATTGTTGTTACGAAACCCATTCCAAGTCCGCCGTAGGCTTCTGGAACTGCAACGCCAAGCAAACCAAGCTCGCCTGCTTTGCGCATTATTTCTTCTGTAAGTGCGTAATCTTTGTGCTCAAAGCGCTCTTTAATTGGCCAGATTTCGCGGTCCACAAATTCCTTTACGGAATCGCGCATCATTTTTTGTTCTTCGGAAAAGTCCTCTGGGGTGAAGACGTCTTCGGCTTTTGTTTCTTTTACTAGGAATTGGCCACCTCTTAGTAGTTCGTTATTTTTTAATTCAGTTGTGTTCATAGTTTTTTGAATTTGACTTAGGACGGTAAGACATAAGACGTAGGACTTAAAACGCCGTCACTATTAATAATTTTTGAATAGTTTTAAAATTAATTTTTTAAGGGATTTTCTTTTCCATGTTTTCCATAAACCTTGTAATCATTCCTTGAATCGATTGGACTTTTCTTTCCAAATGTTCGAATGTTTCTTTTGAAATATATTCAATCTCAAAAGCAATTATAAGTTGGGTTTCCCATTCGAAAGCCAAACCCAGAGCATTATCCAAGTATTGTAGAAAATGTTTATCTGTTCTTTTCGCAGTTCCCTCAGCAATATTTGATGGAACAGAAACTGCTGACCTTTGCATTTGACTGGTTAAAGAATAGGTTTCAGATTTTGGAAATATTTTTGTTGTTGAATAGGTTTCTTTTGCCAATTCAATTCCCTCTTTCCAAATTGTAAGTTTTCTAAAATTATGTCTTGCTGCCATATTATTTAAGTTTTAAAAATTTAGTCTTACGTCTTATGTCCTACTGTCTTAAGTCCTTATTTAAGAAATTCATAAACCCCTGCCGCACCTTGCCCGGTTCCAACACACATTGTTACCAATCCGTACTTTCCTTGCAGGTTTCGTTTGCGCATTTCATCAAATAGTTGCACAGAAAGCTTTGTGCCTGTACAGCCCAAGGGGTGACCCATTGCGATTGCGCCGCCGTTTACGTTGACGATTTCTTTATCTAAACCAAGTCCACGGATTACAGCCAATGATTGTGAAGCAAAAGCTTCATTTAATTCTATAAGTTCCATTTGGTCTTGCTTCAACCCAGCTTGTTTCAACGCTTTGGGGATTGCGTACATAGGGCCAATGCCCATAATTTTCGGATCTACGCCAACAGCTGCAAAGCTCACTAATCTGGCTATAGGTTCAATATTAAGTTCTTTTACCATTTCTTCACTCATAATCACAGTGAAGGCAGCGCCATCACTCATTTGTGAAGAGTTTCCGGCAGTAACACTTCCACCAGCAGCAAAAACTGGACGAAGTTTTGAAAGAGCCTCTATGTTTGTTCCTTTTCGCGGGCCTTCGTCTTTGGTGACGGTATATTTCTCGGTTACTTTTTTACCCGCATCGTTTACGAAAGTGTGTTCCACTTCTATGGGAACAATTTGGTCCTGAAAACGGTTTTCATCCTGTGCTTTCAGTGCTCGCATCTGGCTTGTGTAGGCAAACTCATCTTGATCTTCGCGAGAAACGTTGTATTTTTTAGCAACCGCTTCAGCAGTCAAGCCCATATTCCAGTAATAATCTTCATGGCCATCTTTCGCCAACTTATAATCTGGTACAGGTTTGTAACCACCCATTGGGATATAGCTCATACTTTCTGCACCACCAGCAATGATGCAGTCCGCCATTCCGTTTTGGATTTTAGCCGTGGCTATTGCGATGGTTTCAAGACCTGATGCACAGAAACGGTTCACCGTCATGCCTGGAATATCAACTATTTCCAGACCCATTAACGAAATCAATCGCCCCATATTCATGCCTTGTTCGGCTTCGGGCATTGCGTTGCCGACGATTACGTCATCAATACGATGTTTATCCAATTGCGGCAACTCTTTCAATATATATTTGATGGTTTCAGCGGCGAGTTCGTCTGGTCTTTTAAAACGGAAAACACCTCGTGGAGCTTTGCCGACAGCTGTTCGGTAGGCTTTAACTATGTATGCGGTTTTTTGTTTCATAATTTGTGTTTTTTGAAAAGAGAATGAAGAAAATAGACTCTTTCTTCTGTAATCTTTATTCTTTTCTCTCTGTTCTTTATTCTATTTTAATTTCTCAAAGGTTTTCCCTTCTGAATCATATGCTGAAGTCTCTCCAAAGTCTTTCTTTCACCAGCAAGGCTCAAAAATGCTTCTCTTTCAAGATCGAGTAAATATTGCTCGCTAACAAGGCTACCTTCGCTTAAATCGCCACCTGCCATTACGTATGCAAGTTTATTGGCTATTTTTTTGTCGTGTTCGCTGATGTAATTTCCAGCAACCATTTGGTCGGTTCCCACTAGGAACATTCCCAAAGCCTGTTTTCCGAGTACTTTTACATCTGTTCGCGGAATTGGTTTCGTATAACCTTGATTGGCCATAAAACGCGCAACAGCTTTGGCTGCGGCTAACTGTCTGGCTTCATTTACAATTACAATATCCTTTCCTTTCAGAAGAATTCCTGTATCATAAGCTTCATAAGCAGAAGTGGATACCTTTGCCATTGCGATAGTCAAGAAATATTGTTGAAGCCTGTTCAATTCCACATCGTCCTTCATAAAAGTATCGCTGGCGCGCATTGCCATTTCCTTGGAACCGCCGCCGCCGGGAATTACTCCAACACCGAATTCAACCAAACCAATATAGCTTTCTGCTGCGGCAACCACGCGATCTGCGTGAAGCGTGAATTCGCAACCACCACCCAATGTCATTCCGTGTGGTGCAACTACGATGGGAATAGAGGAGTAGCGTAGGCGCATACTCGTGTCTTGGAAGTATTTTACGGCAGCATTCAATTCGTCGTATTCCTGTTCAACCGCCATCATAAAAATCATTCCGATATTAGCACCTACTGAAAAGTTTTTGCCGTTGTTGGCAATTACCAAACCGTCAAAATCCTTTTCAGCCATGTCAATGGCTTTGTTGATTCCGGCTAAAACATCGCCTCCAACGGCGTTCATTTTGCTGATGAATTCAACGTTTAAAATTCCATCGCCCAAATCTTCAACAACAACCCCGCTATTTCTATAAACTTCGGAAGTTTTACGGATGTTGTCCAAAATTATAAATGAATCCTGTCCGGGAACTTTTAGATGTTTTTTCTGCGGAATATCGTAGTAATAGGTATTCCCTTCTTTTAAAGTGTAGAAAGAATCAATTCCCGCTTCAAGCATTTCATTTACCCAAGTTGCGGGCTCTTTTCCCAGCTCTTTTATTAACTCAATTCCTTTTTTAACGCCAACGGAGTCCCAAATTTCGAAGGGGCCATTGTCCCAACCGAAACCTGCTTTCATGGCATCGTCAATCTTGTATAGCTCGTCGGTTATTTCAGGAATCCGTTTTGAAACGTATGCGAACATTGTCCCGAAGTTTTTTCGGTAGAACTCGCCTGCTTTGTCGTCACCTGCAATAAGAATTGGGAAACGATCGGTAACTTTATCAACCGATTTGGTTTTTTCCAAAGTACCGAAGGATGCTTTTTTTTTTTTTTTTTATTCAATTGAATCGAGATCGAGGGAAAGAATTTCACTACTGCCATCGTCATTCGTCACTTTTTTATAGAAACCTTGTCCGCTTTTGCTTCCCAGCCATTTCTTTTCCATCATAGTATCGATGAAACCGGGAATTTGGAAAATACCGTGTTCCTCATCTTCGGGAACGTTATCATAAATTCCTTTTGCAACGTGAACCAAAGTATCCAAACCAACAACATCAACCGTTCTAAAAGTTGCAGATTTTGGACGGCCAATTACTGGACCAGTTAGTTTATCAACTTCTTCAACGGTCAAGCCCATTTCCTTCACTTGATGGAAAAGGCTTTGAATTCCGAAGATTCCGATTCTGTTTCCTATAAATGCGGGCGTATCTTTTGCAATCACGGAAGTTTTTCCGAGGAATTTTTCGCCGTAACCATTTAGGAAATCCAATACTTCATTTGAAGTTTTTGGTCCGGGAATAATTTCAAAAAGCTTTAAATATCGCGGAGGATTAAAGAAGTGCGTGCCACAGAAGTGTTTTTGGAAATCTTCACTGCGGCCTTCGCTCATAAACTTAATAGGAATACCCGAAGTATTTGAAGTAATAAGCGTGCCCGGTTTTCTGTGCTTGTCTAGGTTTTCAAAAACCTGTTTTTTGATGTCCAAACGTTCTACAACCACTTCAATAATCCAATCGGCTGTATTCACTTTTGAAATATCGTCTTCCAAGTTTCCGGTGGTAATTCGTTTTGCAAAATCTTTGTGATAGAGTGGGGCAGGGTTGCTTTTTATGGCTTTCTGCAAATCCCCATCTACAATTCTATTTCTTACCACTTTATCTTCTAGGGTAAGACCTTTCTTCTTTTCTGCATCATTCAGTTCGCGGGGAACAATGTCCAGCAAAAGCACTTCCACGCCAATGTTGGCGAAATGGCAGGCTATGCCGCTTCCCATAATTCCGGAACCGATTACCGCTACTTTGTTAATTCTTCTTTTTGACATATTTTTTAATGTTATTTGTTAATGGTTAATAGTTATTTGAGGATAGCTATTAACATAATTTCTAATGTCCAATCCTTTATTCTGAATTGTATATTTTTTTTGAATTGATTAGTTCGTTGATTGTATTTGCTACTTTTCGGAATGTTTGCAATTCCTCAGCCGATACGTTTTTTTGAACGGCTTCGTCGAAACCCAAAACCACTTTTTTTGAAAAATCACGCATTTCCTTTCCGAAAGGCGTTAAATGGATCAGTACACCGCGACCGTCTACCGGATTGGGTTTACGATCTATCAATCCTTTTTGTTCCATAGATTTCAAGGTGCGTGAAAGGCTTGTGGCTTCCATTCCCATTTTGGGTCCAAGAGCTGTTGAAGGTGTACCTACTTCGGGATCAATGCTTATTAGTGCGAAGCCCGTTGCCATGGTGCTTCCTTTTTTTCCGGCTTCCTCGTTGTACATTTTGATAACGCTCATCCAAGTGGAGCGCAGTATGTAATCTATGGTTTTCTCTTTATGTTTTTCCTGCATAAAAAATTTTGAAAAGTGGAATACCAAAGGTACAAAAATATATTATGCACGCATAGTAAATTAAGAACAAATTATGCTTTCTTCACTACTGAATAATTTAGTTTTCCATCAACAACATTTGCGGGGGCGGTGTATGGGTGTTCGGTGGCGGTATTTTCGCCCATTATGTGCATTACGGTCCAGCCTTTTACCTTTAAAGCATCAGAAATCATAGAGCGGTGGCAGCTCCACCAAACCGCTTCGGCACACATAATGGCTGTACGTTTTTCTGCAGCTATTTTTTCAAGTTTTATCAGCGCATCCTGGAATTCCTGTGTGTCCATATAATCTGCATACCCTCGAAAGGCGTCAAGTCGCCACGCATCATTTTTGGAATTGGGGTCCACTTTTCGCCGTCCGCCCAATTCCACCATATGTTTATATCCAATTCCATTTTCAGGAAGGGAAACGATTAGATTTTCTTTGTTGAAATGTGGAAATTTGCGGGAGCCTGGATAATGACGTACGTCCATCAATAGTTCAATATTGAAGGAATCCAACAATTGCACTAATTCCTCAAGCGTTCGGGTGGAATGACCGATGGTCCAAATGGTTTTCATTTTTAAGGAGAAATTTACCTTTAAAGGTAAGTAATCGGGAAGGTAAGAAGAAGGATTACAGTTGGTTTAACGTAACTTTAAATGGTTACAAACTTTAAGCCCACTATGGAAATTATTAGGGTGGAAAGGAAGAACACACGCCAAAAAGTAGCTGGTTCGCTAAAATAAAAGATACCAACGAGAACAGTGCCCACCGCGCCAATGCCAGTCCATACCGCATAAGCCGTGCCGATGGGAAGTGTTTTTGAAGCTTTTATAAGCAGAAACATACTTATAAAAAGACAAAGCAGAAAGCCGCCGAACCACAGTTTTGATTCCCAGCCAGTGGTTTCTTTTACTTTGCCCAAACAAGCTGCGAAGCCTACTTCAAAGAGACCGCCGATTATAAGGAGGATCCAATTCATAATTCTTTATGAAGTATGCCCATAAATCCTATTATACAATTCTTTATACTGCTCTTTTATAACCTTACGTTTCATTTTCATAGTTGGGGTTAACTGTCCGCCCTCAATACTCCAAACATCGGGTGTCAATTCAAACTTTTTCACTTTTTCCCAATGGCCAAATTTTTCGTTGTAATGTTCTACTTCTTCTTGTATGCGGGCTATTACATCATTGTTGTTTACCAATTCCTTTGGGTCTGAAGGTAGGTTGTGGTTTTTCAGTGCGCCCCATTCCTTAATAAACTCGAAATCAGGTTGGATAAGGGCGGCGGGCATTTTTTCGCCTTCGCCAATCACCATTATCTGCTCGATGAAACGCGATTGTTTCATCACGTTTTCAATTACCTGTGGGGCTACATATTTTCCGCCACTGGTCTTGAACATCTCCTTTTTACGGTCGGTTATCTTTAAAAATCCTTCACTGTCAATCTCTCCGATATCACCTGTATAGAAATAGCCATCTTTTATAACTTCGTCTGTTTGTTCTTGGTTTTTGAAATAGCCAATCATAACTTGCGGGCCTTTTACTAAAATTTCGCCATCTTCCGCTATTTTAACTTCGGTATCTCTTAAAGGCTTGCCCACGGTTCCAATCTTGAAGCCGTGGTTGCGCATATCGTTCACTGAAACTACCGGAGAGGTTTCAGTCAGGCCGTAGCCTTCCATCACCGGAATTTGTGCAGCGTTGAAAACTCTTGCCAAACGCGGCTGTAAAGGCGCGCTACCAGAGGCGATGGCTTTTAGATTTCCACCAAGTGCCTCACGCCATTTGCTGAAAATAAGTTTGTTTGCCAATTTAAGCTGAGTTTCGTACCACCAGCCGTTTTCACCGTAGGGCTCGTATTTTAGACCTAAATCTATTGCCCAAAAGAACAGCTTCTTCTTTATGCCAGAAAGTTCCCCTCCCTTGGCGTATATTTTGTCATAAACTTTTTCGAGTACACGTGGTACCGCGGTCATTACTTCGGGTTTTACTTCTTTTAGGTTATCGCTGATGGTCTCGAGAGATTCTGCGAAATAGAGTTCCACTCCGCAATATTGGTACATATAATGCAACATCCGTTCGTAAACGTGACACACGGGCAGGAAACTCAGACCTGACGATTTTCCAAGTTCAATGGGCAATCTTTCCGCACTGAATTTAGCGTTGCTGGCAATGTTTTTATGCGAAAGCATTACGCCTTTTGGTTTTCCGGTAGTGCCAGAGGTATAAATTAATGTAGCAACATCATCTTCGTGGATGGCTTCTTTCCTTTTATCCAGTTCATTTTGGTTGCTTTCGTCCTTTCCTTTTTCCAGTACTTCGCTCCAGTTTTTGGCACCTTTTACTTCATTAAAAGTGTAAACCTCTTTTAACGACGGGACATTTGTTTTAATGGCCATCACTTTGTCATAAACCTCTTTATCAGAAACAAAGCAGTACAAGGATTCGCTATGGTTTAAAACGTATTCGTATTCCTCTTCTGAAATGGTTGGATAAATGGGCACATCCTGTGCCCCGGTTTGCATAATGCCTATATCGCAAATGTTCCACTCGGTACGGTTGGTTGTGGAAATCAGAGCCACTTTATCGTTGGGTTTAATGCCCATTTGTATTAAGGCCCTGCTAAATGCATTGGCCTTGTCTAAATATCCTTGGGTGGAAGTAGCCACCCATTTACCGTTGTATTTCGTAATGAGGGCCTTTTCCTGTGGATATTTTTCCAGTTGATAGTATGGGAAGTCGAAGAGTCTTTTTGGATCTGTCATGATAGTATTGTTAAGGGAGTGAAAATAACAAATTTATTTTAGTTTCGCTCTGAAAATAAAAAAGGAATGGCTTGAAACGCCATTCCTATAAAATTAAAGAATCTTTTTATCTTTCTATTTGAAAAGCTAGTATTCTTTTTCTGAATCCCTGGTTCTAAAATATTGGCTTTTCTGGATTGCCGAAGATATCTGTGGTAAAATTAGTATCTAAATAAATGTTGCATTTTGGTATTCTTTCTTTTAAAAGAAAACCTTTCTCATCAATATTTGCTTCGCCTTCTTCCGAAGAAACAAAGACTGTTTTCAAGTTTTGATTGTTTAAATTTACACACAGATCAGACAAAGTGATTTCCGTTTTTAGGATATTTAAAGCTTCCAAATGCGCCATTTGGTTAATATAGGGGATGCTTGCTTTGGTAACATTTCTATGATCTATTAACGATAACTCTTTTAACTGTTTGATCTTGCTTATGTGGCTAACCCCATTATCGGTAACCCAAGTGCACTTCAAATACATTTCGGAAATTGAGACTCTTTTGGCAAAATAAAACATCAGCTCATCATCAGCATCTCCATCAATCGAGGAAAATGCAGTCATTGTTGTTGGAATGTCCTGTAGTTTTTCAATGCGGAAATGCTTTTGCCAGTATTTTTTTTCTTCTTTGGAGAGTTTCATTTTAATGGGTTATTTCAATTTCAGTAATAATGCTTCCGTAGTTGAAATGTCTTCTCCCGCACCTTTCCCTAAATTTATTGCTATTTCTGCATAAATACGTGCCTTGTTTTTATCGCCGAGTTTATAGTATAAATTGGCTACAGTATCGTTATTGGATAAAACACTTTCTATAGCTACAGATTCAAGTGCCCAGGTTAGTGCTTTTTCTAGCGATTCTTTGTTATCACTATGTTGGAATAGGAGCCAAGCTACTCCGTTTAACAAGTCGGAAGTTTGGCGTTGGTAATCCGTATTTAAGTAAGCGAGGGCATATTTTTCAAACTGTACAAAATCGCTTTTCTTTTCAGAAAGAAGCATCCCGAAATAATTGGCTAATTCCTTTGCATTTTTTGGTCGGAAAAATCCAATTGTTTTTTCAACTACTGCAACCGTATTTTCCGTCGTAGTAGATTCGGGAAGTTCTCGGAGATTTAGTTCTATTGCATACATTAAAACTATATTGTCCAATTTATCGGAAATGGAATTTTCCTGATATATTTTTTCGGCTTCCTTTTCATTTTGAAGTAAAAATTCAAATTCGAAAGATTCTGGGCTATCCATGGTTTCATACATTAAACCAATGGTATTGGGCGTAAGTAAATTTTCCTTCGATTCGAAGCATACTATAGAGTACATGTTGTATTTTTCATCTTGGTTGGCGATCAAATTTACTATCCCATTAT
>DAIMFZ010000085.1:0-10218 GCA_036724225.1 Aequorivita sp. | reverse complement strand
ATCGGGAAAAGTTGAATTTGAATCCTTTTAATTGGGAAATAATCACTAGTTGGACTGAAAAGGTAAACAAATATAAAAGCCCCATATATAGTTTTAAGGTTCGTGGGAAAGAAATTAATATTGATACCCATAGCGAATCGCTGTCGCATACCCAAATCCCAAAAGTTGCACTTCCGAAATATCAGGCATGGGGAGATATTTTGAAATGGGTGCTTCAAGAAAATGTTCCTGGTGAATTTCCTTTTGCCGCAGGACTTTATCCTTTCAAAAGAACAGGAGAGGACCCAGCCCGAATGTTTGCAGGTGAAGGTGGGCCTGAACGGACCAATAGACGATTTCACTATGTGAGCATGGGCTTACCGGCCAAAAGACTTTCCACGGCTTTTGACAGTGTTACTTTATACGGAAACGACCCAGACCTACGACCTGATATTTATGGAAAAATCGGGAATGCGGGAGTTTCCATCTGTTGTTTGGACGATGCCAAAAAACTTTATTCAGGCTTTGATTTGAGTCACCCCATGACCTCCGTAAGTATGACCATCAATGGGCCAGCTCCTATGTTGTTGGGCTTTTTTATGAATGCTGCCATTGACCAAAATTGTGAGAAATACATTAAAGAGAATGGTCTGGAGGACGAAGTGTTAAAAAAAATTACAAATATTTATAAAGGAAAGGGAATTGAAAGGCCAAAATATCACGGAAATTTGCCCGAAAGCAACAACGGTTTAGGATTGATGCTTCTGGGTGTTACGGGAGATAAGGTTTTGGAGTTGGAAGTTTACAATACCATTAAATATGAAACATTACAACAGGTCCGCGGTACGGTTCAGGCAGATATTTTAAAGGAAGACCAAGCGCAGAATACGTGCATATTTTCAACAGAATTTGCCTTGAGATTGATGGGCGATGTCCAGGAATATTTTATTGAGAAAAAAGTTCGAAATTTTTATTCGGTTTCCATTAGTGGTTATCACATTGCGGAAGCGGGTGCAAATCCCATAACCCAGTTGGCGTTTACACTTTCCAATGGTTTTACGTATGTTGAATATTATTTAAGCAGGGGGATGGACATCAACGAATTTGGTCCGAATCTTTCATTTTTCTTCAGCAATGGAATAGATCCAGAATATGCGGTTATTGGACGTGTTGCCCGAAAGATTTGGGCAAAGGCTTTGAAAGAAAAATACGGGGCAAATCCACGAGCCCAAATGTTGAAATATCACATTCAGACCTCGGGACGTTCTCTGCACGCTCAGGAAATTGATTTTAACGATATTCGTACTACATTACAGGCTTTGTATGCAATTTATGACAATTGCAATTCGCTACACACCAACGCATATGATGAAGCAATTACAACCCCTACTGAGGAAAGTGTTCGTCGTGCTATGGCAATTCAATTGATTATAAATAAGGAGTTGGGTTTGGCTAAAAATGAAAACCCGATTCAAGGTTCATTCATCATTGAGGAATTGACAGATCTTGTGGAAGAAGCCGTTTTAAAGGAATTTGATAGTATAACTGAGCGGGGCGGGGTCTTGGGAGCAATGGAAACGATGTATCAACGGAGCAAAATTCAGGAAGAGAGCTTATATTATGAAACTTTGAAGCACAATGGAGATTTCCCAATTATTGGGGTAAACACTTTTTTGAGCAGTAAAGGTTCTCCAACAGTGTTGCCAGATGAAGTGATTCGTGCAACTGAGGAAGAAAAGCAAGTTCAAATAGAAACACTTCAAAACCTTCATAAAATGAACGGACAAATTGCATCTTCCTCTATTGAAAAAGTGAAAATGGCAGCCATACACAATAAAAATATGTTTGAACAATTAATGGAAGCAACCAAGGTGTGTTCTTTGGGCCAAATAACAGAAGGCCTGTTTGAAGTTGGGGGACAATATAGAAGAAATATGTAAAAATGCTTTTATGTAACGACAAAAATACATATATTTGTGTCAAATGTCGTGAAGATGAAAAATTATAAGAACCATACTGATGTAAATTTAGTAAAAGAGCCAGAGGTTTTTTATTTGCTGTAAAACCCCTTTGATAGAATTGTCGGGGTGTTAGGAGGGGTAGGCCAAGTAGGCCAAGTAGTAAATAGCGATATAGACCTCATTACAATTACCCGAAAGGGTTTGCCCAAAAGTGTGGTTTATTCTGTTTGTGAAGTCCTTGAAGTTTCTATGGATAGATTGAGTGAGCTTTTGCATATTTCCCACCGTACTTTGCAACGAAAATCCGATGACGACCTCTTAGGTGTTTCAACTACAGAGCAGCTTTTTCAAATAGCCGAGGTAGTTTCAAATGGAATTGAAGTTTTTGATACGCTTGATAATTTCAGAAAATGGCTACATTCCACTCCTTATATCTTTAATGGGCAAAAGCCGTTGGATTTTTTAGATACAAGGTTCGGTATTCAATATGTTAAAAATATCCTTGGGCGCATTGCACATGGTATTCCTTCATAGTTGTGCGTATATTCAGGATTACCAAAACACAATATATTGATGATTTGTCGGGTGAGGGCGCAAGATTATATGGTGGAAGATGGAACAAGGTTGGCGATTCAATGTTGTATTTTTCAGAAAATCTTTCGTTAAGTTTACTTGAAATTATTGTACACGTGAACTATGCGGAACTTTCTTTGGATTATTCCTTTGTGGAAGTTGAAATTCCAGATTCATCCATTAAAATAATACAATCCATTGATTTTATCAAACCAAAATGGAGTACAGAAGAAGCCGTGAATCAATTGCAAATTTTAGGTTCCAATTGGCTTAAAAAGAAAGAAAATTTGGCAATGAGAGTACCTTCTGCTGTGATGCGCCAAGAAAGTAACATCTTGGTAAACCCTTTGCACAAGGACATTGGAAAGCTAAAGATAACTAAGATTGAAAAAATGGATTTTGACCCGAGATTGTTGCGTTGATTATTCAATAGAATTTACTTCATCATCCAAATCTTCTCCCAAGTCGTTGTTGTCCTCAATATCGTCATCGTCTTCAAAGTTGCCAAAAAATTCATCAGGTAGATCGCTTGGGTCAAAAGGAATATCATCATCTGGATCGTGATCGTCATAATTTACTCCGGGTGGGTTGAACAAGCCCCAACGGTCAATGATGTAATCCCATGGGTCGAAGGTTTTTACCCATTCAGCAAAAAGGACGCGAAATTCCTCAATTTCTTTCCTTAGTAAGTCCAAATATTCCGTGTCTTTAAAACCGTGTACTTGTATGCCACGCGCATCGACAATTAGCTCGCGAGCTGCTTTGCGGATGATAGCGGCATTTTCCATTTTAAGATCATAGATTCCCACGCCTGCCGCACCAGCTATTTTTGCAGGAATTATCATTGAATTTTCCATCAAATAGCTTAGGTTATGCTCCAGCATTTCCTTTTCACCTGCTCTTTTGAATTTAATATCAGTTTTCTCAACGGATTTTACAATGTGGCGGACCAACTCCGAAATTTCCTCAGCTTTTAAAAAAATTGGCATTTGCCGTACACGATTGTGGCGCTCTATGGGGTCAAAATCGTCTTCTTCATCAAACATATTTATTCATATTGCTATTGTTCTACAAATGTAACAATTGCAAATAGATAAAAGAAAAATGTGTTTTGTGAATTAAAGGGTCAATCTCCAAGTGTGCTGAAGTTTTCTGAATTTTCTCAGCTCTTTTTGAAGAAGTGGTAGAAAATCCTTTCCGTTGCTGTTCACTCTTTCCAGGCGTTTACAATTTTTATAAAGCAAATTCGAAAGGCGCATTACTGTGGCTGCATATTCATGTTTTTCTTCGGAAAATAGGCGACTTTCCGCTTTTAATATTTCAGGTCCCAATGAAACCGATTGTTGCACAATGTCACCAGTAAAATAGATATTTGGGTCCTCCGTTCCGTTTCTTTGAAGAGGTGCAAGGTCGTGGCTTAGATAGTGAGCTATGTTTCTCGCCAAAGAGAATATTTCTAAAGACTTCTTATAAATAGCCGAATGTGAATTGTTACTAAAAGATTGGGGTGACATTTTTTTATTTTTAAAAACATATCAAATTTAAAGACAAACAGTGGCTTTTCATAATCATATTTAAAGCAAAAGTATATATTTGCTTTACATAATGCATTAATTTTATTTTAAACTTTAATATGAACATAGATGCTTTAAATTGGAAAATACTGAATTGTCTTCAGAAAAACGCCCGACAGCCCAATACCGAAATCGGCAGGCAGGTGGGCATCAGTTCGCCCGCGATTTCTGAGCGGATAAAAAAAATGGAAGATTCAGGCATTATCAATGGTTATTTTACAGTGGTTTCGCCTTATGAGGCAGGCTATCAATTTAAAGCCATTATTACTCTCCGTGCTTTTATGGGAAAATTAAAACCGTTTCTTGAAATCGTAAAAACTTATGATGAGGTACTGAATTGTTACCGAATAACTGGGAACGAAAATATAGTGATGGAAGTTGTACTCAAGAATCAAAAACATTTGGAGGCATTCATTGACCAACTTATTGTTTATGGTGAAACGAAGACACAAATCGTGCTTTCGCATGTGGTTAAAAATAATGTTTTGAAACCGTTGAAATAATTTTCAAAATGTTAAAAATGTAATAATTGGTTTCTCTTTAAGAGTTGCTTCTGTTCCTACCGCGTATTTTTAAATTTCTAAAAATAACTTAGCATGAAAAAATATACTGTTCATTTTTTAATTGCAACAATTCTATCTGCATTGTTGGGTTTTACGGGTTTGGAATTTCCAGGAGACACTATCGTTAGACTCATTTGTCTTTTTGCAGGAATTGGACTCATGATTTCGTGCTTGGATGCAGTTATTATTAGTAGGAAACGACAGGTCAATAAAAAAAATGAATTGAAAGAATAATTCAAATATTTTTTATTTCAGCTTTTTTCAAGAGGAAATACAACCAGATGGCCAAACCCGCAATAAACAGAAGGAATATTGAGAAAAATGTCCAAGTTTTAAAATAGCCAAAGGTGTTGACCAAATTCATCCCACCGTTGTGCCCAAGTAAGTGCGCTATGCTGAAACTCATACTGTAAAAAGCCATATAACTTCCTTTTCTTCCTTTGGGCGCCATTTCAAGTGCGAGCGCGTTCGAAAAAGGAAAACCGATCATTTCACCCAAGGTCATTAAGAACATGGCAATTACCAATACACCATTCCAACTTGAAAAATTCAAAACCAAAAAGCTCAGGCCCAAAAAGAATATTCCCCAAAATGTGGCCATGGTTTTTGATATTTTCTTTCTGTCCAGCCATCCAATGAGCGGCATTTCAAAAATAACTATCGTAGCTCCGTTTATAAAAAGTAGCCATCCAATAAGGTCTTCGGAAAGAAAATGGGCCTTTTCATAATAGACCGGCATAACTGAAAAATACTGGACAAATGCCAAGCTATTTGCCACCATTATGATAAAAAACAATACAAACAGTTTGTTTAAGTAAGGCGGAACACCTTCTTTAATAGCGTTGATTTTTTCAACGGTAGTTTCTTTTTGTTTTTTCGGCTTCAGTAGTAAAAAAACTCCAAATGAAGCAATCATACAGGTAAGGCCATCAATCCAAAAGAGAGAAGTGTAGTTGATATGTGCAATTATCAATCCGCCAACCAACGGACCAATTGAAAAACCCAAATTTATTGCCAGGCGGATAAGAGTGATGCTTCGTGTTGTATTTCCAGGTTTACTATATGTATCTGCAGCCACAAATATTGCAGGACGTCCCGCATCGGCCATTAATGTGAGTAAAAATATGCCTATGCAAAAACCATAAAAGGTACTTATGAATTGAAGCAATATAAAACCGACACCGCCCAAAAATAGACTGCCAAGAATAACTTTATAAAAACCAATGGAATCTGTCAATTTGCCGCCAATAAAGGTTCCGAAAAGAGATCCAAGCCCAAAGCAGGACATTATCCAACCTACTTGTGGAAGCGTGAAATTTTCAACATTTATAAGATATAGCGACAAAAATGGAATCACCATTGCACCAGCCCGATTGATGAACGTCACCAAAGACAATAGCCAGATCTCTCGGGAAAGTCCCCGAAAATTGGCTAAATAATTGGTGTATATTTTTTTCATAATTGGTTGGTATTATAAATGTAAAACGTCCCGGTTACAGCCGGGACGTTTTTATATTGAATAAACTTATTGCTTTATAATCAATACATACATCGCCGACATTTCTTTCCAGAAATGACCTGGTTGGTTGGGCAGGTGTATGTTCTATTTTTCATTTTTTGTATAAATTGAAACCAAATGTAATGAAAATATTAATTGTCCTAATTTTTTTTCACTTCTAATCCAAAACTCTTTTTAGGGTCATCCCAAATCTTACAGCTGCTTTGTCATACATGTTTCCCATTCTTATAAGGCTTGGCCTTGGAAAACCTTCATTTGCTTTTAAAAATTCTTCGAGCCAATTTGTTGATGAAATTCCACTTGTTCCTAATGGAACTTCGGTATTAAAAGATAAGTTTCCTATAACATCAAAACCTTGAGCTCTGTCTACCTCAATTTGAGAAACAATTTGAGTAGGGTTTGAAGTTTCATAAAATGTAATTATTAAGTTTGCTTTTGCTGGTTGATTGGCTATTCCCACATCATAACCAAAATACATCCAATCTGTTTGTACTTTCATGGTGTAATTTGATGATTCATCATTTAGAACAAATTTAATAGGATGATCATAATCCTTGATGCGATTATTTATGGAAGTGACAAAAATTTTAGGAAAAATTGAATCCTTGGCATAAAAATATCTTTTTTCCCACTCCAAAGCTTCTTCAGCATTAAGTTTCCCTTCTATTTTTTCTTTTATGTAATTTACAAATTCAGTTTCGGTAAGATTATCTGCATTGAAAAGGAGACCTTCGTAAGTAAATACTACATTTATTTTTTCCTGAGTTGCTAAAAAAGACATTTCTTTCTTATCTAATTTAATGTGTTGTGCAACTGAAAATTGATTTCCAATAACAATAAAAAGTATGATTAATAGGTATTTGGAGTTCATAATTTATTATTTTGCTCAAAAATAGAAATAAATGTGAAGTTTAAAATTGTTTTCTACTTTTACTGAAAACTTTATATGAAGAATCTATTTATACTTTCCGTTTTAATGCTCAGTTCAGTAATTTCAGCACAGAACGAAACACTTATTTCCGAAAGCAAAGCCGCTCAAATAGAGCTCAATGAAGAATTTACAAATCCCGAATCCACTATTTTGGAACCGGAGGATTTTAAAGATTTTCACGGTTTGGAATTTTATCCAATTGACGAAAAATTTATTGTTGAAGCCAAGTTTGTTCGCACCCCAAACGAAAAACCGTTTTTGATGCCCACAACAACTTCACGTACGCCCGAATATGTGAAATATGGTGAGGCACATTTCAGCTTAGAAGGAAAGGATTTTGTATTGAATCTTTTTAAAAGTGTACAGCCATATGATGAGCCTGGCTTTGAGGATTATTTATTCTTGCCTTTTACTGATTTAACGAGCGGTGATGGTTCATACGGTGGCGGCAGATTTTTGGACCAACGGATTCCCGAGGGAGATACAATAATTATTGATTTCAACAAAGCCTACAATCCGTATTGTGCATACAGCCATCGTTTTTCTTGTCCAATTCCACCAAAGAAGAACGATCTTTTAATTCGAATTGAAGCAGGAGTAAAGGAATTTGGGAAGCATTAAAGTAGTTTCACTAACCACATTCCCAAAAAGACCATAGCAAACCCCACTACAAAACTCGCGATGGTATAAAGTGCAAACGACATAAAATCGCCCGCCCTTAAAAAAACGTGGTTTTCATAAGCAAAGGTTGAAAAAGTGGTAAACCCACCACAAAAGCCTGTGGCCAAAAACAAAACCGTGTTTGTGGAAATAGTTTCATTTTTTAGCGCAAGGCCAAGGATTATTCCTATTAACAAACTACCTAAAATATTCGCTGCAAACGTACCGTAAGGTATTCCCGTTTCAAAACTGTCCAAATATTTGGAAAGTCCATAACGCAATGTACTTCCTAAACCGCCGCCAATAAAAACCAATGCCAGTTGCTTCATTTATATTCCTTCTTGGGTAGGTTCTGGGGTGGAAATTATAGGTATGTAAACTTCCGTTAGCCAATTGGCAGGATTGGGAGTTTCTTCCGGATTGGTTGTGTAAACTTCAAACTTTTTCCCGTTAGGGTCAATTTGAAGCGCGTTTTTTTCAATGTATTGTCTTCCTTTGGAGTATGCTTCAGGCAGATGTTCGTAATTTCCTTTCAAAGTTGTTTTCACTGTGGAAACGGGATCCATAAATCCACAAACCACAGGGCTTCCTTCCGGGGTAATAACTTTTTCTTTTACAGGAACACAAGTTGAAAAAATTACGGTGTTGTTGGCTTTGTCCATTTCATTAAATATAGTGAAAGGCTTGCCCGCCATATTTAAATTGTTCTTTGTAATGAAATCAATAACCAGATTCATCATCGGTTTCGTTTTTTTATCAAGTTCGTCCATTTTTGCAACAGAAGTAGTGTACATATAATACCCACCGCCATATTGGGTAACACCATCCACATTTATTGAATATTCTTTCATGGCTTCGGCCACTTCATCGGCAATCCCTTCCAGTCCTACTTTATTCATACTGTGCATTTGTTTTTCAAAATCCATTCCGCTTAGTGAATAATAGGCTTTATCAATTAAAGTGTGTTCGCCTTTCATTCCCCAAGTTACTTTCGTTCCGCCATCCACATCCTCAAAGTTCCAATATACTTTTGGGTGTCTTTCCCCGGCAGGGGTTTTCAATGTTAGGTCTTGTTCAATTTCTTTATTGGGAATAACTTTCGTGGTGGTCATAGACCCACTCATATCACCATCCCAAGAGTAGGAGGCACCTTCACCTGAAGTTTTTTCGGCATAAGTAAAAGTTATTGTAGAATCTTCTTTTTTCCAAGGGCCCCATTTTTCCCAGCTTTTATAATCGTTCACTTTATTGAAAACAACTTCCGGCGGAGCTTTTATGACCATGGAATCCTGAATGTTATAAGTTCCGTCTTTCGTTCCAAAATAAATGGCGCTTCCAATGATAATAAGAAGTACAAGAAAAAATAAATATTTTAAAATTTTCATTTTAGGGGAGTTGTTGGTTGATGTTGCTAAGGTAATGAAAATTCATTGATGCGTTTGAAATTCAAGAGTGGCAATATTGTTCCCGATTTATTCAATTAATATGGAGGAAATTATTTTAGTACATTTGCGTAAATCTAAAATTTTCTTAAAATGAAAAACACCCTTTTTATTGCGATGGCACTCTGCGGTCTATTCTTTTTTTCCTGCAAGGATAAAAAAGAGGAAAAACCTGTAGCTCAAGTGGAAGTTTCCCAATCCACTGACTTTGATTACAATGTTGAGCAGTTTGGCGACGTTAAAGTTTTGCGTTACCAAATTCCGGGTTGGGAGAAACTTACTCTAAAAGAACAAAAACTTGTCTATTACCTCACCCAAGCCGGACTGGCAGGAAGAGACATTATGTGGGACCAAAACTACCGTTACAATCTTACCATAAGAAAGGCTCTGGAAAATATTTACACCAATTATAAAGGTGACAAAACCACAGAAGATTGGAAGAATTTTGAAATTTATCTAAAACGGGTTTGGTTCAGCAACGGTATTCACCATCATTATTCCAATGATAAAATGAAACCGGATTTTTCTTCAGACTATTTAAAGCAGCTTTTGACAGACACCAATACAACCTTAGAAGGCGAAGCTTTTGACGTGATTTTCAATGATAAGGATTCCAAAAAGGTTAATCAGGCAAAAGGAGTTGACAACGTGCTTCAAAGCGCCGTGAACTTTTATGGGCCAGATGTTACCAATAAAGATGTTGAAAATTTCTATTCAAAAATGAAATCGCCAGATCCCAAAAAACCACTTTCTTATGGTTTGAACTCTAAATTGGTAAAAGAAAATGGGCAGGTTAAGGAATTGGTCTATAAATCTGGTGGACTTTACGGTCCTGCTATCGACAAAATAATAGAGTGGCTCGAAAAAGCCCAGGGTGTTGCCGAAAACAAATCACAGGGAGATGCGCTAGGTCTTTTGATTCAATATTACAAAACAGGTAATCTTCAAACATGGGATGACTACAACGTAGCGTGGACCGCCGCTACAGAAGGAAATATTGACTATATAAACAGTTT
>DAIMFZ010000084.1:0-10236 GCA_036724225.1 Aequorivita sp. | reverse complement strand
CGAATGCTCTTTATTTCGCGGGCGTTGTAGTTAATGAGGTCATTATTGTTTTGGACCAACATACCATCCATAAGCACCAACGGGGGAACATCGTTGAATTTTGCAACCCTGTTTGGGTCGTATTCATTGTTGACCAAAAACCTGCTGTTTTCACCAGATCCACGGACAGCTGCAAGTGTTACCACTTCCACAAAAGTTTCTTTCACCGAAGGAAAACGTGTATAATCGTCCAGTAAAAAGAGCGTTCCCAAATCATCGTAAAATGCCGGATTTATTTTGTTACTTAAAATGCTGTCCTTTTTTAGATCAAAATATGCATTTTCTATTTGCAATTGCACACTTCGGTTTTGCAGCCAGTCTTTTAAATTTGCATCCAGCTTTAATTCGGTGGCTTCACTTTTTCCCAATTCAAAATCTTTGCTGTCAAAAATGAGGGAGTAATTGGCGGCTTCCTTTTCGGAATCATAAAGTTGAACAATGCTCTTTTCAGCATTATATCCTTCACTCACAGAAAAGAAAAATCTTCCGTTCGCATCGGTTTTCGCAATTTTAAATACGAAATCCTTTTCGGGAATGGTAAGTGATACTTCTTTGTTTGCAACAGGTGCATTATCAATTTTAGATAAAACTACTCCAGAAATAATCTCGCCTCGCAGTTCGGGGATATAAACTATTTCCGAAGACAAATCCTTTATTTTTTTTGAAATGTTACCTGAAATCGCCACTGGATTTATTTTTCTCACGGAAAGTACGTAGTTTCCCTCTTTGTTGCCCAAACGGTTTTCAAGATTCATCGTTACCTTTTCGCGGAAACCAAAAGTCTGCTTGTTTAAAGTAATTTCAACTTTTTCGTTATTGTTCTCTTTATTTAAGAAACCAACATCGCTTTTGGGTGCCAATTTTACATTTACGGTATCTGTAATTTTTTTTGTTTCAACTGTTTTTACAAAGGTATTTATGATGTAAATATTCTTTTGAACATAAGCGTTTTGCCTGTTGTTCCGTGAAAAATTGGTAAAACCAATAAGCCTGTAAACTCCAGTTTTTAATGAGGAAGGAATAAAAAAGTCTCCGTTGGCAGTTCCGTTTTCTACTTTCAATTTATGGCTGAAAACCACTGAATCGTTTTCATTCCGCATGGATACGTAAAGAATTTTGCTGAGTTTGCTCGGCTTGTTTGCAACATCAAGATTGAAAGCTTTATACTGAAGCAACTCCCCTGCTAACAATACATTTGAGTTTATGGAAAGCTCAACCTTTTCATTCGGGAAAACATCTTTATCAACCAAAAATTCTCCTTTAGGAATTTGAGCTTTTGCTACAATTCCGAACAAAACGAATACTATAAAAATTAGTTTTTTTGTCATAATCAATCTTCCCAAAAATCGGGTCTTACGTTTGATGAAAATGTAGTACAGTCGCCACATCGAGGCTTCACAATGGTATAAATTGTTTGCTGTCCCACGCCCAATACTTGATAATTATCATATTTAATACTAACAAACAAAACTTCACGCTCATTAGGGTCGTTGTCTAAGGTTGTATTGTCCAAATAGTCAAGAAAAAGGATTTCACAGTCCTCAAAATAGGGTGGTTTTTCCAGTCCGAAATCTTTATAGTTGAAATAAATTCTTCGCGAAGTCATCGATGATGCTTCAAAAAAACCGAGTACTTTTTCGTCCGGGTTTGCTTTGGAAACCATATTTCCAGCCACATAGCCTGGCTGCCCTTGGGAAAGAAGACTTTCTACACTTCCCAATTCTTTCACTATTTTATAAAAAGTATAGGCCTCAACGCTTTGCACATATTGTTTTACCAAAATGCTGTATCGGGTTTGGATTTTAGGATCAAATTTTGAGAGATATCTAACAGGGAAATGGAATACCCTGTTTTCATTAAATTCAGTGGTAGAAGTTTGGTTAATTCCTGTGGATTTTTCACCCAAATAGCAAATTTCCTGAGGTGTTTTCGGCGTAAGTTTTACATCGAAAGTAAAATTCTGTTCATTCAAATTTATAATTTCAGCATCAAATGACGATGGATAGGGGGCGGTAATTTTATAGGTTTCTTCATATTCATACCTAAAATATTTAGCATTGCCCGTAGGGTCTTCCGTATTTACCAAAACCTGCACACCGTCCTTGTTATCAGTTGCATCCACAATCCGTTCAGTGTAAACCTCGTCCATTCCAACTACCGGAGGCAGAACAACTGTGGAAGAAGTATACTGTTTGCCATCTTGAGTATGAATGTTTAAGGTATAGGAAACATTGGGTTGCGCACTGAAAGCTTGGTCTGAAACATAAAATCCTGTTTCGTTGTTTTGCGAAAAGCTAAAACTTTCACCATTGCTTCCATCAACCGTTACTGAAGCGTTATTTTCAATTAAAACTCCAGGATTCTCAAGGGTTGACGTACGGCTCAGTTTTACAGTCTGTGGTTTCATTTCGTCAGTAATGGTACTTTCCACCACTAAAACCTTTTCATAGTTCACGGTCTCTATTTCATAAGGCTCGGTGCAGCCCATTTGAAAGAGTAGTATTGAAAGAAATGCGGTATATATTGTTGTTTTCTTCATCATCCCTAAAACTTAAAGTTATACGTTACGGTTGGTACTGGGACCGAAAATATCGAGGTTTTGTATGCTTTTATCTGCCCTTCGTCATTCACAAAAAATACGGAATACGGATTGTTTCTGCCCAGCACATTATAAACTGAAATATTGATAAAACTGTGCGCCAGTTTTTTCAGTTTGTGGTTGCCCTCAATGTTTACGCCCAAATCCAAACGATAATAGTCTGGAATACGGAATTGGTTGCGATCGCTGTAAAGCACTTGTTCCTCACCTGCGAAAATATAACGCCCAATGGGGTAAGTAATTGGCCGCCCGGTTTGATAAGTAAAGTTGCCAGAAAAGCTAAATCGTTTCGTGAGTTTGTAATTCGCCACTACTGAAAAATCATGCGGTTTGTCATAATTTGCAGAGAAAAAATCGCCATTGTTTACGCGTTCCTGAATAAGTTGACTGTCCAGTTTCACGAAGGAGCGCGAATAACTGTAACCAACATATCCATTAAATCTGCCGCTATTCTTTTTCACAAGAAATTCCACGCCGTAGGCTTTTCCTTCGCCCTGCAAAAGTTCAGTTTCAAGGTCATCATTTAAAATTAACTGTGCGCCAATTTTATAATCTAGCAAATCTTTCATTTGCTTATAATACCCTTCAATACTGAATTCCACATCTTTCCCAGATAAGTTTTTAAAGAAACCCAAACTGTATTGATTGGCGCGTTGTGGCGCGATATTCAAATCGGATAGTTTCCAAATATCTGTTGGCGACTGGGTGGTATTTGTGGAAAGCAGATGCAAATATTGAATGGTTGTGTTGAAACCACCCTTCACCGAAAAATCGTTCCCCAACAAATAACGCGCTGAAATCCGGTATTCAGGGCCTCCGTAAGTTTTTATAAATTCGTTATTTCCGAAGGTTTTCACTTCAATTACCGAACTTTCACTTCTGGGTTGGCCTTCGGCATATACGTTTTGAGTGGCTGCGCCCAAGGCTGCGTAAAGTGAATACCGCAAACCAACATCGAGCAACAATTTGTCGCTCACCTCAAACAAATCGGCTACGTAAATTGCAGATTCCAGTCCTCTTTCACGATCTACCGTTTTTGCTTTCACATCTGAATTTATTCCGATGGGTGCAATGGTTCCCGGGTCTATGGAATATAGCTTGCTGCTTAGACCATAACTCAGTTTGTGTTTGTTGCTCAGTTTATAATTGAAGTTCAGCTTTGCTTGATATTCGTTGAGTTCATAACCAAAATCAAAATTCTCGTTGGCGTCAGCTTCATAATTAATTCCGTATTTGTATTGGCTGTTTACCAAAACGAGTTCAGTCCTGCTTTTTTCGCTAAATGTATGTCCGTATTTCAATGAAATCAATCGGTTGTGGTAATCAAAAATAGAATCGGAAGTGATACTGAAACGGTCTTTGCTGAAATAGACCGTAGCTTGAATATTATTGTTGTTATCAATATTGTGTTTGTATTTTACGATGCCGTCATAAAAGGAAGCTTCACTGTTTTTCAGTTCTTCTTCGTCAAGGCTTCTTAAAATCCAATCAGAATAGGTTGCTCTAATGCCTGCAATTAACGAAGCTTTTTCCTTTACTACAGGAAATTCCACGGCAAGATTTGCGGTTATTGGGCCTACGGAGCCTTCGCCTTTAAATTTTTCCATACTTCCCGATTTGGTTTCAATATCAAAAACCGAAGAAAGGCGTCCGCCGTATTCTGCAGGAATACTGGCTTTGTAAATTTCCAAACTTCCCGTGGTAAAAGGGTTTACTGCGGAAAAGAAACCCAAAAAGTGTGATGGATTGTAAAGCACGGCGTCGTCCAACAAAATAAGGTTCTGATCCGCTCTTCCTCCGCGAACGTTGAAACCGCTTGAACCTTCGCCCGTTGTTTTTATTCCGGGCATTGTGGTGGCAACTTTCAGAATGTCGCGCTCGCCCAAAACCAGCGGGATTGTTTTGATGGATTCAATATCAATATTGGTAACGCCCACCACGGCATCGCGCACGTTGGCGTCTTTTTTGGACTTAACCACCACTTCTTCGAGCGATTCGGTGTTTTCCCTTAAATCAATATTCAGTGAACCATCGCCGTACATAATAACGTCTTGACGGATTTTTTCAAAACCCAAAAGATTAGTTTCCATTTTGTTCAGCCCAGATGGAAGACGAATACTGAAGCGTCCATCGGAATCGGTTACGGCATATTTGGTTCTGTCTATGGTTGAAATGGAAAGATTTTGAAGCGGTTCGCCTGTTTTTGAATTTTTAAAAACGCCCGAAAGGGTGTAGGTTTTGTTGGCTGAATTTGGGCTTTGTTTCCCAATGGTTACCAATTTTCTTTTTTGAACCGTTTGTTGCGAAGCATATTCTTCCTGAAATATCGGGGCATTATTTTCTTCAATTTTCTTTTCATCCGGTTTCTTTCCGTTGAAATAATCTGAAGGTAAATCGGTATAAACGTAGGTATTATTTAGCAGGATCACATTTCCATCCTTTAAAACATAGTTGATGTTTGTATTGCTGAAGAGTCCGTTAAGAACATTCCGCAGCGATTCATTTTCAAAAGTTTTGGTTACAAAATGTCCTTTCAACCAAGATTCATCAAAATAGAATGTTTTGTGTGAAAGAGTTTCCACTTTCAAAACCGCATCTTTTAAAGGGGTATTACTGAACGTAACCGTAATGTTTTGGTCAGTTTGTCCAAATACCCCAAGCGTTGACAATAAAATTGTTACAATTACAAAAAAATTATTTTGCATGAAAAAAAATCTTAAAATTAAGGTTGTTTGGTTGCTTCGGAAGATGCATCGAGCTGTTTCACGAGGTTTGTCATAAAGCTATCAAGATTCAATTTATAAAGTGATTTGTAGCTTTTGTGAAAGTCTCGGATTTCGTCATTTTTTTCGGGCAGTAATTTCCGTATATCTTTTATAGAACGCACTTCAGAATAGCTTCCGTTAGTTTTCAACACATAGAAATTATCTTCAGAAAACTTGTATTGGACACCGCTATTCAGCGCTTTGTCCTTTTTCTTCTTGCTGTGTTTTATGTATAGCTGTAAATTATTTCCGAGATAAGCCACTTCAAAGAAACCATTGCCCGAAAGTGCTGATTCGGTATCTGACAGCCGAACGAATTTTTTGTTATAAATTGAAAACGATGCTACAAATTCTGGAATCAGTTTTACGTTGAAAATGCTCAAATTGTCGTCGGAACGTGTGAGCAGGTTGTCTTCCAAAAGGTCGTATTTCAACAACACATTCACGTAATATTGACCATTGTATGTTACAGAACCTTTGGTGTAATCAAAACCATTAAAATATCGGTAAGTGCCGTCTGTGTTCAAAAACAGGTCTGTAAATTCGGTTCCGTTGTAAAGGCCCGTATTCTCTAAACCCACAATGGCATCGTAAGTTTCGTAAATTTTGTCTTGTGAATTGGCTTGAGAGAAAGCGTTAATCCCGATGAAAACGCAAAGCGAATAGTTTAGGAGAGTTTTGATGAATTTCATTTTTGTTTTTTGCGGTTTAAAAATACATAAAAAAACATCTGCTCTTCTGTTATTTTAAAGATGAAAATTCAAAAAATAGTCTAATTATTTCATTATGAAAGCTTAAGCCAAACCAACAAGCAATTCTAAAAAAATCCATATTTATTTGTAACCGGTCTAAATTAGCGGCATCTAATGTGTATAAAAAAAGGTTAAACCATTTAAAACAATTTATCATGAAAACAAAATTTATTACCAAATCGTTAGCTATACTTGTAATAGCATTATTTTCTTCTGTTTGTGGGTTTGCACAAGACGCTCCACAACTTACTGATCCAGAAATTGCCAAAGTGGCCGTTGTTGCCAATCAAATAGATGTTGATTATGCCAAGCTCGCTATTGACCGATCCAAAAATCCCGATGTGCGTGAATTTGCCAATACCATGATTGCCGACCACAGTGCAGTCATAAAACAAGCCGTAGCGCTTGTAACCAAACTTGGCGTTGTGCCACAGGACAATGCTGTGAGCAAATCATTGTTGCAACAAGCCGATGAAACCACCAAAAAATTAAAAGCTGCCAAAGGAAAAGCCTTTGACAAAGCCTATATTGACAATGAGGTAGCGTATCACAAAGCAGTAATTGGTGCGGTAAAAACTGTATTGATTCCACAATCTCAAAATGCGGAATTAAAAGCCTTGCTTGAAACTGCATTGCCAATTTTGGAAACACACTTGCACCATGCAGAAATGGCTCAAAGTAAAATTTTAAAATAATGAAAACAGTTAGGAATCATAGTGTAAGTCTCGCTATTTTCGCTATAGGATTGGCCTTCGTATTCTTGGTGTTTACAGGTTTTAACAATACTGATATCAATCCGAACACACCCACTAAACACGTTGTTACAATCTATCAAATGAAGTTCAGTCCAGAAAACATATCGGTAAAAAAAGGCGATATAGTGGAATGGGTAAACAAAGATTTCGTCCCGCACGACGTAACCGAGATCAACAAAAAATGGACTTCAAAACCTCTAAATCAAGGTGATAAATTTTCAAAAGTAGTTACTAAAAATTTTAAATATTTTTGTAGTATTCACATGGTTATGAAAGGTTCGGTTACGGTCAAAGATTAGAACGAGTAATTTTTTTCAAAAGAAAGTCCGCTGTTGTTTTGGTTTACCTTTTCAGCAGTGGATTTTCTGTTTGAAATAAACACCAATTGAATTCCCTCTGTGTTTTTATTTCTGAAAAACCATAGTACCTTTACTGCAAATTCAATTATGAAAGCTGCAAGTTTAAAGGAAATAAAAACCGAGCTCAACCAACGCTCCACCCAGGAATTACTGGAGTTGTGTCTTCGGCTTTCAAAATTTAAAAAAGAAAACAAGGAATTGCTTACCTATTTATTGTTTGAATCTGCAGACGAAGAAAATTTCATCCAAAGTATAAAAACCAAAGTGGATGCCGATTTTGAAACTATCAACGTCAAAACTTTTTTCTACATAAAAAAAAGCGTTCGAAAAATATTGAGAGAGCTTAAAAAATTCATTCGCTATTCACAAAACAAAGAAACCGAAGTAGAGTTATTGCTCTATTTTTGCCAAAAACTTAAAGAGTTTAAACCTTCAATAAATCGGAACACTACCCTCACCAATTTATATAACAGGCAGTTGGAATACATTAAAAAGAAAGTCGCTACACTGCACGAAGATTTACAGTACGATTACAGATTGGAGCTGGAGGAGCTTTAAAAGAAGGACTGCACACTTCACAATGCTACTGTTTAGAAGCCTTCCTACTTCCCTCATACATTTCATAACGCACGAGTTTAGCTTCCAGTTTTCCGTTAAAAAGTTTTATCTTTTTTGAGGGATGAAGTCCAACAAATTTCAAGGCTTCCATATTTGAAGTAATCATCCACGCCTGAGTTCCCGGATAACCGCGTTTCAACGTATTCCCGATGGAACTGTAAAAGTTTTCCACATCACTTAAAGATATACGTTCGTCATACGGTGGATTGAAAACAATGTATAATGGTTTGTCACTTTCCTTTTCACTAACAAAGAAATCCTGTTGCTTCACCTCAATAAAATCGCTCAGGTTTGCGCTTTTTATGTTTTCCTTCGCTTTTTTTATTGCTACCGGATCTAGATCGAATCCATAAATTTTATGTGGAAAATCGCGGACTTTTTTAAGTGCTGCTTCCTCTATTTTTTCATAAAGATCTACATCAAAATCAGGCCAAGTTTCAAATCCAAATTCCTCGCGGTTAAGGTTTGGCGGAATGTTGCAAGCTATCATCGCTGCTTCGGTTAGCATAGTTCCACCGCCACACATTGGGTCAAGAAAATTACATTGGCCGTTCCAACCAGAGAGCATAATGATTCCCGCTGCGAGCACTTCATTTATAGGTGCCAAAGTGCTTTCCACTTTATAGCCGCGTTTGTGCAATGATTCCCCAGAACTGTCCAATGATACTGTACAAATATTCCTATCAATATGAACGTTTATTCGAAGTGTGGGATGGTCCAAATCCACATCTGGCCGAACTCCTTCCCTGTCTCGAAAACGATCTACGATTGCATCTTTCGTTTTAAGGGATATATATTGCGAATGTGTGAAAACTTCAGAAAAAACGGTTGCGTTTACAGCCAATGTGCCTTTCACATCCATATAATTTTCCCAAGGCATTTCGTAGATTTTCTTGTAAAGATCTTCTTCGGTAAAAATATTGAAAGCCGTGATCGGTTTAAGTATTTTGATAGCGGTTCGGCAACAAAGATTCGCTTTATACATAAATCCTAAATCGCCTTCAAAAGAAACATTTCGTATTCCTACTTCAATGGACGAAGCACCCAATTGGCGAAGTTCCTGTGCTAGCAGTTCTTCCATCCCGAAAAGGGTTTTGGCCACCATTTTAAAATTCTTTACCATACTATATAAACAGTTTTCCTGCAAAAATACAGTATTTTAGCAGGGCGAAACGATAAGTATGCAAAAAGAAAAGGACAATTGGTACGCTTCGTGGTTCAACACGCCATACTATCATCTGCTCTATAAAGATAGAGGACATAGGGAAGCGGCAATGTTTATGAACTCACTTACCAATTATTTAAACCTTCAAAAAAATGACTCTATTTTAGATCTTGCCTGTGGCAGGGGAAGACATTCAAAATATTTGTACAAGCAGGGTTTTGATGTTACTGGCATAGACCTTTCCGAAGAGAGTATTAACTACGCCAAACAGTACGAAAAGCCTGGACTTCATTTTGACGTACACGATATGTGTCTGCCTTACCCAAAACAATTTGATGCTGTTTTCAATCTCTTTACCAGTTTTGGGTATTTTGAAAAAGAAGAAGATAATTTACGTACCATAAAAGCAATAAAAGCTGAATTAAAGCCCAATGGCTTTGGTGTAATCGATTTTTTAAATGCTGAATTGGCAATTAAAAACTTGATTCCATTAGAAAAAAAGAAAGTTGGCAATATTGTTTTTTATATTGAAAAATACGTTGAAGAGAATTACATCATCAAAAACATTCGTTTTAATGATGACGGAACCGATTATCACTACGTTGAAAAAGTAAAAGCACTTACTTTAAAAGATTTTGAATTCTATTTCAATGAAGCTGGAATAAAACTGAAAAGCATCTTCGGCGATTATCAACTTAACGATTTTGATAAAAATACTTCTGAAAGATTAATTTTAATTTTTAATTAATGAATTATCTATTACTTTTTTTAGCAGTAGCCGTTGGCTATATAGTTGCGCTTTTTCTAAAGAAAAGAGAATTGCGAAATATGGAAGTTTTTCTGGCATTCAGCGGGGCCTTCCTTTTGTCTATTACCGTTTTTGAACTATTGCCGGAAGTTTTTGAAACTCCTTCAAAAAGTATTGGGGTTTATATAATGCTCGGAATTTTGCTGCAAATCTTCCTTGAGTTTTTCTCAAAAGGAGCGGAGCATGGGCACGTCCATTTACATTCTGAAACGAAGCATTTTCCGTGGATATTGTTTGTCAGCCTCAGTATTCATGCCTTTATAGAAGGTTTTCCGATTTCGGAAGAAAATAATCTGTTGCTCGCTATTATAATCCACAAAATTCCGGTAGCAATAATTTTATCTTTCTTCTTTATCACCGCTGGCTATCGCAGGTC
>DAIMFZ010000083.1:317-10357 GCA_036724225.1 Aequorivita sp. | reverse complement strand
AACACATTGGCGCCGATATGAACTACGCCTGGCCAACTGCCGAAATCGCTGTAATGGGAGCAAAGGGCGCTAGCGAAATTATTTTCAAAAATGAAATTTCTGAAGCGGAAAATCCGGAGCTGAAACTATCGGAAAAAGAGGCAGAATACGCAGAAAAATTTGCCAATCCCTTTAAAGCCGCACAACGCGGATTTATTGACGAAGTAATCCAACCGCGCGAAACACGCCGAAAATTATTAAAAGCTTTTGCGATGCTTGAAACGAAGGATGTGCCGAGACCGAACCGAAAACACGGAAATATTCCATTGTAAATTTTCTGCTAAAATATTTGGGGTCGCTACAGTTGATGATTCTCACAAATCGAAATACTCAAGATAAACTAGTGGCAAGACCTCATTGATTACTTTTTAACAGGTTAGTTCCAGAAAATGATGATTGTCATAAATTAGTGGAAGTACAATTCATAAATTTATTGATTAATTAAACGCTCACTATAAATGTTTATAACAAACTTTGACATTAACGGGCTGACGGATTCCGAAGTCTTGGCTTCGCGAAAAAAATTTGGCAGTAATATTCTTGAATCAAAAAAGAAAAATCACTTCCTCGAAGCAATTAAAGGCTTGGCTAAGGAACCAATGGTAATTTTATTGCTGGTTGCAGCAACACTGTATTTTTTTACAGGAAATACGGGTGACGGAATTTTTCTCGCTGCAGCAATACTTTTGGTTGCTGCAATTTCGCTCTATCAAGATGCCAAAACTCACAATGCACTCGAAAAGCTGAAAGAACTTTCGCAACCCCATTGTAAGGTAATCCGCAACGGAGAAGTTGTGGAAATTAACAGCCAAGAGGTTGTGGTCGGCGACTTTTTGATGGTAGAGGAAGGTTCAACAATTGTTGCAGATGGGATCATAGTTCATTCCAATGATTTTTCAGTGAACGAATCCATTTTAACGGGGGAATCGTTTTCCGTTGAAAAAGATGCTAATACCGAGAAAAACAAAATTTTCATGGGAACCCAAGTTGTGGGAGGGCTAGCCATTGCTGAAATTTCTGCAATTGGCAATCAAACGGAGGTTGGGAAAATTGGTAAAAGCATTGAAGCCATTTCTTCTGAAAAATCGACGCTTGAACTCCAAATAAACGATTTTGTAAAAAAGATGGTAATCGCTGGAGCGATTGTTTTTCTATTGGTTTGGAGCATCAATTATTACAATTCCGAAAACGTTTTAGACAGTCTTTTAAAAGCACTGACCCTTGCAATGAGCATTTTACCAGAGGAAATCCCTGTGGCTTTTACCACTTTTATGGCTATTGGAGCTTGGCGACTTATGAATATGGGCGTAATAGTAAAACAGATGAAAACCGTGGAATCCTTGGGCAGTGCCACTGTTATTTGTGTTGACAAAACTGGCACGATTACCGAGAATAGGATGCGGCTCGATAAGATTTATACCTTGGAAACCGATAAAGTCACTTCGGTTGAAGAAATGCATTCCGCAAGTGAAAAAGAACTTTTAACCATTGCGATGTGGGCAAGTGAACCCATCCCTTTTGATACGATGGAGCAATCGTTGCACAATTTCTACAGCTCCATTATTGAAAATGACGAAAGACCAAATTTCAAAATGGTGCACGAATATCCGCTTGGCGGCAAACCCCCAATGATGACGCATATTTTTGAAAATGCGGAAGGCAACCGAATCATTGCGGCCAAAGGTGCGCCCGAGGCTTTGATTGCAGTTTCAAATTTAAGCGGAGAGCAAAAGGATAAACTAAAAGAAAAAATTACCGTTTTAGCTGCGGAAGGGTATCGTGTTTTGGGCGTTGGAATTTCAAATTTTGAAGGGGCAGCTTGGCCAAAAAAACAACAGGATTTCCGTTTTGAATTTAAGGGATTGGTGGCGTTTTATGATCCGCCGAAAGGAAATATAGAGAAAGTATTTCAGGATTTTTATAATGCTGGAATCGCTGTTAAAATCATTACAGGCGATATTGCGGAAACCACTGCCGCCATTGCGAAAAAAGTAAATTTTAGAGGTTCTGAAGATGTTGTTTCCGGTGATGACCTTGTTGCGTTGAGTTCTGCGGAACTGCAAAAATTAACTTCGGAAAAGAGCATTTTCGCCCGCATGTTTCCCGAGGCAAAGCTCAAAATAATAAATGCTTTGAAAGCGCAAGGCCATATTGTTGCAATGACCGGCGATGGCGTTAACGACGGTCCTGCTTTAAAAGCTGCAAATATTGGCATTGCAATGGGAAAGAAGGGAACCGAAATCGCAAAACAATCCGCTTCACTCATTCTCGTTGACGATGACTTATCTAAAATGGTTGACGCTGTGGCGATGGGCCGGAAAATTTATTTCAATCTTAAAAAAGCGATTCAATATATAATTTCAATCCATATTCCCATCATACTTACTGTTTTCATTCCTTTAGTTTTGGGGTGGGTATATCCAAATATTTTTACACCTATACATGTAATTCTGTTGGAATTGATAATGGGTCCAACCTGCTCGATAGTTTATGAAAACGAACCGCTAGAAAAGGGTTCTATGTTGCAAAAACCGAGACCTGTAAGCAGTACGTTTTTCAATTGGAGCGAACTATTAACAAGTGTAATCCAAGGGTTGGCAATTACGGCTGGAGTTCTTACTGTATATCAAATAGCAGTTAATAATGGTGCTAACGAAGCAATAACCCTAACGATGGTCTTTACCGCGCTCATTACAGCCAACATTATGCTCACTTTCGTAAATCGTTCATTTATTCATTCTATTTTCGAAACTTTTAAATACAAAAACAACTTGGTACCAATTATGATTGGGATTACTATTGGCATAACATTGTTGCTTCTTTTTGTTCCACCCTTCACTAAATTCTTCGGATTTGAAAGACTTGGTTTAAACCAGATAGGTATCAGTGTTGGGATTGGAATGATAAGTGTATTGTGGTATGAAATTGTGAAATTTTGGAAACGCAATAAAAATAAACAGAATATATAATTCTAAATTAAGAAGATTGATTAAGATGAAAAATAATAAAAGTCGTAAAGATCAATAAAGTAAGGTATTTGAAACATCTTAAAAATTGTCTATGTAGAACAGATTTATCTAAAAGACTAATATTAAAAATGAAAACAGGAACTTGCTTTAAATTGGTGGATTCAGAAATAAAAACTATTCTCTTAAATAATTTAAAATAAAAAGAACCTGAACGAATAGGACTTTTATTAAGTGCCCTAATTTCTTTTAAATAGTGACCATTCCCAAAATATATAATTGCGAAAGGGTTGGGGTTTCGCTTCCGCCTTCGGGCTCTAAGGTTATTCCAAAAGCTTCTGGGGCTGGGAAATTTGTAAATTTATAGATTCCTTCGCCAGCTTTGTTTTGAGGGTCAATCAAACCTACGCTCGTTGGGGTTAAAGGCTCCATTTTGAGCGACCAAACTTGGTAAACTTTTCCGTGTGGGGGCGTGGGTAAGCCTTTGATATCAATATATGCCACGTTTTCCTTTTTGTTCAAATACACTTTAGCAAAAGCTTCTGGAGCAACGGCTTGGTTCCCGGGAAGCGTGTATGACTGGAAATCTTTGGATCTTAAAATTTCAAGGGTTTCATTGTTTTCTGCCAATTGAGTTTCAACACTGGATTTTTCTTCCTTTAAAACAGTATTTTCAGTAGTGGTTATTTGTAGGGAGTTGTTTAAATCATTGGTTTGTTTGAGCATCCAAACTATTCCGCACATAAATAAAATCGCGGCGGCCCAGCCTGTCATTGCTGGCCAATTGAGAGTCCTTATTTTGGTATCTCGCATATCTTTTACATTTCTGATTGAATTTAAAATATAGGTCCACGTCATTGCCTGTACGGGTGGTGCAACGGCTTCGGCCAAGAGCAGAAGAGATTCTTCAATGAGTTTGGTTTCACGCTTCACTTCGGGATAGGCTTCGATGGCTTTTTCCACTTCAATGGCTTCCTCTGGTGGCAATGCGCCACAAACGTAAAGCTCTAAATTTCCTGATGCTATAATTTCTTCTGGAGTCATAATTGTTTTATCCTAAGACCATTACCCGCAGTTCGTTGATGCAGGCTCGGTTTCTAGTTTTTAATGTTCCCAAAGGTATTTCCAATGTTTTTGAAGCTTCTGCTTGTGTGAATCCTTTAAAATATAAAAGGTCAATTATCTTGATACATGCGGGTTTCAGTGCGTCCACAAACTTTTTTATACCTATGGCGTTAGTCGTTTTGTTTAAACTATCAGAAGATGCTAATATATCTACGAAATTGGTGGTACTTAGGTTTTTTCGGGAGTTCTTATATGCTTTGGAGCGGGTTTCATCTATGGCGGTATTTCGTGCTATGTTCAACAGCCACGTGAAGAAGCGTCCTTTATTTACTGAATAGGAAGATGCGTTGTTCCATGCTTTAATGAAAACATCCTGCAATAATTCTTCCGAAGTATTTTCGTCCAAAACAATACTGTAAATAATTCCATAAATAGCTTTGTTGTACATTGTATATAAGCGGGAAAAGGCTTTTTCGTCCCGGTTTTGCATTGCTATGATGAGCTCGTTAGGTTGCTCCATGTATTTTATAAATTTTTGAAAGTAAATATAATCAAATTATCAGTTATGAATCTTGATTGATTTTTATTCATTGATCAAAAAGAATCAATTTTTCAAAAATTAATATGTTAATTTTTTTTAGAATTTTAAGAACTTGTTGTAAGAATGCTAATTTTTGATAGTTTTACAAAACTTAATCTACTTATTACTAATTATTAACCCAAACAAATAAAAAAAATGAAAAAAGTTACCCAGAGTTTCATTCTGGCAATAATGTGTGTCTTTTCGGGCACATTGGTTGCACAAAATCTTTCAAAGGCAATCAACCAGCAATTAAATTATTTTGTAGAGCAAAACGAATTATTGCCACAGGACGTCCAGTGGCAAATTACGAGCGAAACCGTAAGCAGTATCAGTGGTATTCAGCACGTATATTTCAGACAACTTTTTAATGGAATAGAAATTTATGGAACTGAATCCAGCATCCATACAATGGCTAACGGAAAAGTAATTTCAAAGGACAGTAAATTCATTAAAAACACGGTTGGAAAACTGAAAGGTTCCAATAAGCCTGGATTGACCCCTGCACTGGCGGTGAAGGCTGCTGCTTTACAGTTGGGATATTCCGTAAATGGATCATTCGCTGTGCTTGAAGCCTCAAAAGGTATAGATAAAGCCACTTTGCTCAGTGATGGAGGTATTTCTTTGAGCCCCATTCCCGCAAAATTGATATATGCCATAACCGAAACAGGAGACTTGGTTTTGTCGTGGGACATTTCAATTCAAGAGAAAAGCCAGCAAGATTGGTGGAGTGTAAGAGTAAACGCAACCACAGGAGAAATCATAAACAAGGCAAACTGGATGGTTAGCTGCGGATTAGATCACGATCATAGCAATGATGTGAAGGAATTGAATTTCAACACCAATTTATACGATATTCCGAATTATAAAGAAGTTTTGGGCGGTGCTCCCGCTGTTTGTACAGAATGTTACGAAGTGTTTAAGCTTCCAATTGAAAGTCCATACTTTGGTGCCCGCACAATTGAAGTTCAACCAGCAGATGCCAATGCTTCTCCTTACGGATGGCATGACACTAACGGTGCTACCGGTGCAGAATATACTGTTACACGCGGCAACAACGCAAATGCTTATGAAGATGGGAATCATTCTGGATATCAACCAAATGGAGGTTCAAATTTAGAATTTACAGGTTATCCTTTTAGCCAGACATATACCAATGCCAATCAATACGAAGATGCCGCCATCACAAACCTTTTCTATATAAACAATATTTTTCACGACATTATGTACCAATATGGATTTGATGAGGCTGGAGGTAACTTTCAGGAAAACAATTATGGCAATGGAGGAGCGGGAAGCGATTCAGTAAATGCAGAAGCTCAGGACGGTTCTGGAACCTGTAACGCGAATTTTGGTACACCGCCAGATGGTAGCAACCCAACAATGCAAATGTATATTTGCGGGGATAAGGATGGTGATTTTGATGCTTTGGTAATCATTCACGAATATAGCCACGGAATTTCCAACAGACTTACTGGTGGACCGAATAATACGGGATGTTTGAACAATCAGGAGCAAATGGGCGAAGGCTGGGGTGACTTTCTTGGAGCTTTGCTTACTATAAAGTCAGGAGATGTTGGAGCTACCCCAAGAGGTGTTGGAACCTATCTTTTTGGACAAGGGCCAGGCGGAGCAGGCATCCGTGATTATCCATACAGTACCGATATGGGAGTGAACCCACAAACTTATGATTTTATTAAAACTGCCGCAGTTCCTCACGGAGTTGGATCTGTTTGGGCCGAAATGCTCTGGGAAGTGACTTGGGCATTGATTGACGAACACGGGTATGATTCAAACCCATATAATTTCACAGGTGATGTTAATCAAGATGCCGGAAACATTATGGCTTTGGCCCTCGTTACCGAAGGTATGAAACTACAGCCTTGTAGCCCTGGTTTTGTGGATGGTCGGGATGCTATATTTGCGGCAGACCAGGCTATTTATGGTGGTGCCAATGAATGTCTTCTTTGGGATGCTTTTGCGAAAAGAGGTTTGGGCTACAGTGCTAGCCAAGGTTCTTCTGGCAGCAGAAGTGATGGTACACAAGCGTTTGATACTCCTTCACAAACAGCCTCTTTATCTGTACTTGAAGAAGTATGTGCTACTTCCGAAGTGCTTACAGATTTAGGTGGAGGTACACCAAGTGGAGGTGTATACAGTGGCCCAGGCGTTACCGATAATGGAAACGGATCAACCTTTACTTTTGACCCAGCAGCTGCTGGAGTTGGTATTAAAACCATTACTTATAACGTACAAGCTGGTCCCTGCTCTGTTGCATCTTCAGCTACGGATACTATTGAAGTACTTGCCGTACCTGCGGGTCCAGTTACTACTGGTGTAAGCGATTTCTGTGTGGGCGATCCAGTAACCGTTACTGCTACTTTAAACGACCCAAATAACGTAATACGATGGTTTGATGCACAAACTGGAGGAAACTTCCTTTTTGAAGGAACCTCTTATACCTTTACCCCAACTGGAACAACGAATGTATATGCGCAAGAGAGTGCTCCCGGTCCGCTATCGCAATTGGTTATATCTGAAATCAGTTTAGAAACTCCAGACAGGCTAGAAATTCAGAATGTGGGAATTGCCAAAAACTATACAGGTTATAAAGTTGCGGTAAGTGATGAGCCATATAATAATATCAATGTGGTCAATACATCCGTTAAAACCTTGGGAAATATAGGAGCTAATTCTGTTGTAGATTTTAATGATGATGGTGGCGCAGGCTATTGGGGTAATAATATTTTTTGGAATGAGGACGGAACAGGATGGATATTGATCATTGACCCAAGTGGAAATGTGGTTGACTCTGTTTTCTGGAATTTTTCCGCTGCACAAATTGCTGGTTTCAATGTTACAATTGGAGGATTTAATATTACTGCTGCTGATCTTGATTGGACAGGAATAGGTGCTTCCTTTACTAGTGATTGTGGTTCTCAATCATTCCGAAGAAATGGAGATACTAATAAAGCTGCAGATTGGTCTGGAATCTGTCTACCATCAGATTTTGGAACTCCTAATAGCGACATAAATGTAGGTTTTTCAGGTTGTCCAGGTGAAAGAACCCTTGCACCTGTAGTTGCCGAAACAGTAGATCCAGTAATCACTTGCCCTGCTAACGTAACTGTTCAGGTAAGTCAAGGACAGCAATATACCTTGCCAGATTATACGGGTGATGCCTCTGCAACGGACAACTGTAGTCCACTTCCGGTCATTACACAAGTTCCTGTTGCCGGAACAATGGTTGGTGCAGGCGTTACTACAATGACGATGACTGCAACTGATGCTGCAGGCAACCAAGATACCTGTACTTTTACCGTAACGGTGGATGTATTGATAGGTGTGGGTGAAAATGAATTCTACAACAGTCTGCTTCTTTACCCTAACCCAACAACGAGCGAACTTACACTGATGAACAAAACCACTGCACAGTTGAAAAATCTTGTTATAACTGATGTAAAAGGCAGAATTATCAGAACGATTGACTTAACCGGAGCAGGTTTTAAAACCAATTTCTCATTGGAGAACCTTGCAACTGGCATGTATTTTGTGAAAATAAATGCCGAAGAAACAAGTATTGTGAGACGCATTGTGAAACAATAATCTTTGCATTTTAAATTTTTTAAAACCCGTGTCAATAAGTTTGGCGCGGGTTTTTTTACACACCGTTTTTTAATAACTTTGTCAGATGAAAAAAATCCTATTCTTTGCAGGCAGTAACAGCAGTAATTCTATGAACCATAAACTCATCAGTTTTGCCGCTACACAGATTGCTGGCCATTCTGCTGAAATTATTAAATTGACCGATTATGATTTGCCCATGTTTGGGGAAGACATTGAACGTGAAAAAGGATATTCCGTAAATTTAAAAATGTTGAACAATAAAATTAAGGAAGCCGATGCCCTGGTTATTTCTGTTAACGAGCATAATAGAACGGTTTCCGCATTTTTCAAAAATACCATTGATTGGCTTTCAAGACATGATAAAAATTTTTTGAGAGGAAAAAAGATATTACTGATGAGCACTTCAGACGGAAAACGTGGTGCTGCTTCCGCTTTGGAATATACAAAAAACGTACTACCACGATTTGGTGGGACTGTTGTTGAAAGTTTCAGTTTTCCATCTTTTTCCGAAAATTTTTCGGAAGAAACCCAATCAATTTCAAACGAAGTCCTCTTTTTGGGCTTTACCGATGTTTTTCAGAATTTTGTACATCAAATTGATCAGTGATGCGCACCTTAAAGAAATACCCTTTTTCTTTAACAGATGATGCCAAAAAACGTTTGCTTCTTTGGGCACAACAGTCTGATGAGGCCATTTGGCTGGACAGCAACAATTATCCCCAAAAGCACGGAATCTATAAAGCTATCCTTGCAGTTGATGCGTTTACAGCCTTAAAAACGGATGCACACAATGCCTTCGATAAATTGGGGGAATATCAAACCACCACGGCAGATTGGCTTTTCGGCTATCTTTCCTACGAACTTAAAAATGATGTGGAAAAGCTTCAATCCCATAATTTTGATGGTTTGGAATTTCCTGATTTATATTTTTTTCAACCAAAAAAAATATTTTTTTTTACCGAATCAACTGTCGAAATCCAATATCTGGATTTTGTAGCTGATGAAATGGAAGAAGATTGGAAATCAATTTCCGAAATAGTTTATCAGCCCACGGAAAATAAAGCATTTAATACTTTGAGAATACGCGATCGAACTTCAAAAGAAAGTTATATTCAAAAAGCGAATGAAGTGCTTGCACACATTCAGCGAGGCGATATTTATGAAGCAAATCTTTGTCAGGAATTTTATTCGGAATCATCACAAATTAATCCTTTGGAATCGTTTTTTCATCTCAATGAAATTTCGAGGGCACCATTTTCAGCATTTCTTAAATTGGACAACCTCTTTACCCTTTCCGCCTCACCAGAACGTTTTCTTCAAAGAATTGGCGATACAGTCATTTCCCAACCTATAAAAGGTACCGCCAAACGCATGGAAAACAAAGAGGATGACTTAAAAATAGCGCAACAATTGGCCCAAGACCCAAAAGAGCGCAGCGAAAACATAATGATTACCGATTTGGTGCGAAACGACCTTTCCCGCATTGCCAAAAAAGGCAGTGTGGCAGTGGAAGAACTTTGTGCAATTTATACTTTTGAACAAGTGCACCAATTGATTTCAACCATTTCCTGTACCGTTCCACAAAATACTTCCAGTGTTTCCATTTTGCGGAATACCTTTCCAATGGGTAGTATGACTGGGGCCCCAAAGATTTCCGCAATGCAAATCATCGAAGAGATTGAAGATGCCAAACGCGGGGTTTACAGCGGTGCCATTGGGTATTTTTCGCCAAATGGAGATTTTGATTTCAATGTTGTTATCCG
>DAIMFZ010000083.1:0-307 GCA_036724225.1 Aequorivita sp. | reverse complement strand
GAAGAATGTTTGCTTAAAGCGAAAGCTATGAGAGAAGTTTTGAATACTGCAGAATGATTATGAAAACATACAATTTAATACAATTAGCATTTAAACTTATAAACGCTATTTATTAGTGTTTAAGCTAATATTCATTGTTTATTAGTGTTTAAACTAATATTTATCGTTTATTAGTTTAATAGCTAATAAATTTATATATTTGAATAAACTTTTAAGGATGAACTACTCAGTCATATCGGGTGATATTGTGTCTTCAACGGGTTTGGACAATGATGACCGTAAGTTTGTTGAAAAAAACCTAAATAAT
>DAIMFZ010000082.1:0-10373 GCA_036724225.1 Aequorivita sp. | reverse complement strand
ATTATTTTTTCGTCTGTACGCATTGTCATAACGGTCCATCGTGACGTTTTTGATCCTTCTTGCGCAGAGGAAGTTTCACATATATCTGTGGAAAAGCCCCGTTGGCCACCGAACCGGAAAACAAAATATCATGTTTTGCGGATTGTTCCGCAAGGCACACTCATTGCACTTAGCTATCAGGGAGGCATGATGAAACTCGTAAAGAGCATAACCATCGCCATTGTTTGAGAAGAGGCTGTTCGCATCGGGCATTGTATCATTGTAGGTTACAAGATTGCTGTACTGTTTTCTATAAAATTCTGCACGAAAAATCCGATTATTTGCAGAATATTGATAATTCAAAATATAATGTTGCGTATGCTGCGCTTCCAAATTATTCGTGAATTTCAGGATTTCATTTTCCGGTTGCTGAAAAAAATCGCCGTAGGCCAAAGAAAGCTGACTGCTTTTTCCAGTTTTATAAGCGAATGAAACTCTGGGCGAAACTGTAAATTCCTTAAACAACTCGCTGTATTCCCCACGAATACCCAGCTTTAGGGCAAGTTTCCGTGAAAATATAATATCTGCTTCTGTAAATGCTGCCGAAATATTATTGTTGAAACCAAGCTTCGCTGCAAAATTGGGTTCGTCATAATTTTCATTGAAATCGGTCAAAAATTGTTCTGTGCCCATATTCAATTTAAAACGGTTGCTGAAACGTTTTCTAAGTTTCAATTTAAAGTGGGCCGAGTTTTCAACATCCTTTATATCGGCTTCATCAATGCCAACCTTAGTGTTTCCGTAGGTGTAACTTCCGCCCGCAAAAAGGGTCCAGTCATCGTTCAACATTTCGCTGTAACTGGCATTAGTGTAAAAATTTTGGTTGTTCAATTTAAATGTTAGACCCTCCGACTTATTGATGTCTTCCTGCGTTAGCGCAAAGTTGGAAGTGTCAAAAGCACCGTAAATTTTCAGTAGCCCATCCCCTATTTTCTGACGGAAAACCGCTTCGCCCGAAGCAGTTTCAAAAGGTTTATGCCAATCGTTTCTATCGGGAAGAATTGCTATGTATGGCGCAAGGTTTATATAGGAAGCATTTAAACTCAACGAACTGCCTTTGTTCCACGAAGCCTTTGGCGAAGGGGAATTCCACTTTTTAGTATGCCCCAACCCGCCGCCAACGCTCATAATGGCAATGTCAGTCTTTTCCTGTGTGGGTTCGTCTATAGTGTTCAAAAGCAAAACCGAGGAAAGCGCTTGGCCGTATTCCGCAGAATAACCACCTGTGGAAAACGTGATGCCGTCAAATAGAAAAGGGCTGTAACGACCACGCGTGGGAATGTTATCTGTTGTAGGGCTGTAGGGCGTAAAAACTCGAATGCCATCAATAAAAATTTGGGTTTCGTCCGCATCGCCGCCACGAACAAAAAGACGGCCATCTTCTGCAACGGTGGTGGTTCCTGGAAGGGTTTGAAGTGCACCAACAAAATCGCCCAAAGCACTTGCGGTGGTAACAATATCCAAGGGTTTTAAAGCTGAAATTTTGCTATTGTCACCCGCAGAAAAAGAGCCTGCGGAAATGGTTACGGTTTCCAAGGAATTCACGTCTTCGCGAAGCACAATTTTCAGATTTTTCATTTTTGAAACCACATCGATCATCTTAAATGGCTCGAAGGAAACGTAGGAAACCGTCAATGTTTGTGTACCTACCTCTGAAGTTTCAAATGAAAACTTTCCGTTATCGTCAGACGAAGTGCCGTCATATGAACCTTCCAGATAAACATTGGCGCCACTAATGGGTTTGCCATTAGTATCGGTAACGGTTCCGGAAACAGTAGCTTGCGCAAAAAGCAAACATGGAAAGATGATGAATAAAAAAGCGAAGATTGAAATTTTCATGGATTGGTTGGTTTTTATTTTCAGTTCAAAGGTGAAATTTCGATATATCTTTTCAGAAAAAAACAGACCGAATTGTAAAAATGGATTACCCAATTGTAATATTCCGTTCTGTGAATAAGAATTTATTTAAAAAATTATTCACTCAACAAATTCCAAAATATCTCCAGGCTGGCATTCCAATACTTCGCAAATGGACTCCAGCGTGCTAAAACGTATTGCCTTGGCTTTTCCAGTTTTCAGAATGGAAAGGTTAGATAGCGTTAACCCCACTTTTTCGGAAAGTTCGTTCAATGACATTTTCCGTTTTGCCATCATTACGTCTAAGTTTACAATAATTGGCATATTTAAATTGTTAGTTCGTTTTCGTTCTGGATTTCAACTCCTTTTTTGAAGACAAGTGCTATCATATAAATGATACCCGCAAAAAATAGAAACACTTCTGTCCCCCAATTAATATAGGAAATATCAACTCCATTTTTTATTACGTGCTCGCTATATTGATCAGCAATTAATGCAACAACCCCAATGCTCAACGCATAAGTGCTAATTTTAGAAATAATTGAAGAAACATTTTGGTTGAACGGACGATTTATGTCAAATTTTAAAAAAAGTTTCACCACAAGATAAGCCAGGTATGCCTTCATTGCCGTCAACGTTATTATAAAGCTGGCTATGCCAATGTAATACTCAACGTTATAATTGTAAATATTTAAAAGGTCCAGCCCCATATAAGTATCTTTGGCACCTGCCGAATTTATAAAAAGGGTTACAAAAAGAGATACGAGCAGCGCTCCAGTCTTGATGCATAAACCAATGAATATGATCCAAAATATCACATTCATCACTTTCATTATTATATTTGTTTTCATCACAATAAGATTTAAAATTGTTTAACGAATGTAAATAAATATTTATTGATAAACAATAAATATATTTTATTTTTCAGTAAATATAATTTTCATCCTTTAATTTTTAAAAAGAAAAAAATGGGGAAGCATTTGATTTTAATAGGCTTGGCGAAAATTTAAATATTGTTTTTTTCTGAAACGAAAAAATGGAAAAATTGTATCTTCGGAAGAAAACTAATAAGATGAGCGATTCCCAAAAAGTAGATGCTTTTATAGCAAAGCAGACAAAATGGAAAGAAAAACTACAACAGCTACGCGAAGTTTTCCAAAAAACAGAGCTTACTGAAGAAGTGAAATGGGGCAAACCTACTTATACTTTGAACGGTAAAATGGTAGCTGCTATGGCCGATTTCAAAAACCACATGGCGCTGTGGTTCCATCAAGGCGTTTTTCTTAAAGATGAGCACCACAAACTCGTCAACGCTCAGGAAGGCATAACAAAAGCTCTTAGACAGTGGCAAATTGAGGAAGCGGACGAAATTGATTCACAAATCGTTTTGGAATATATTGAGGAAGCAATTGCCAACGCAAAGGCAGGCAAGAAAATGAAAAAGCTTGTAACGAAAGAAGTTTCTATTCCCGATATTTTTTTAAACGAACTACAATCCGATAAGGTTTTATATGAAAGCTACAACCATCTAACTCCCGGTAGGCAGCGTGAATATGCAGAATATATTGGAGAAGCCAAACTCGAAGCCACCCAACAAAGCCGACTAAAAAAATGTTGTGGGATGATAAAACAGGGCGTCGGCCTCAACGATAAATACAAAAATTGCTGATTATTTTTTACAATGAATAAAATTATTGAAAACGGTCACCGCTAATCAGAGAGGAACTGAGCTCATTCCTTTCAAATTTTTGAATAATAAAATCCCAACCGCTATTGGGAAAAGGCAACTTAAAACAGCAAGACAAATAAAATAATCCTGAAAAAATGGAAGTCCGGTCCATAGGGCTATTGCCTTATAAAAAATGAGAAGCTCAGTAGTTACAAATGAAAAAACGAAAAGATAAACGAAGCTTTTTGGAAGACACAGCAATTCAAAATATTTTAAAAAAGCGAGCAGGGTTGTGATTACAATTCCCAGGAAAACCAGGTGTAAATAACCAATTACAAAATCCTTAAAATGAAAAGCCAAATTCGCTATATACGGAAATGCCGAAAATAGTTGCATCAAAAGTTTTAATGCCATTAGGCTTCCAGCAATTTTCAGAAGAAAAAAAGTGAGCGGGATGAATGATTTTTTCAAGAGTGGGAAATGTTCCTTTAGCAGTAAATAAAGTTCGTAAAAAGCGAGAAGCTGCGCCACTGCGCCGGCAAGACCGAATATGTAAAAAACAGTTGGCGGCACAAACCAAAGCACCGAAAGAAACACAGTAAACAGCACACCGAAATTCAAAAGAAGAAAAAATGATTTCAATTTTTGTGGGTTGAAAACCACTCCCCTCTCTTCCAAAATATAAAACAGAACGCCTAAAAGTGCTAAAATAAACCATCCGTTGTACTGAAAATGGAGGTAGAAATATATTGAAGTTTTATACCATATTGATTCGGGTCCTAAGGTTGCCATTACTCCCCCGATTGTCCAAGGACCGATGCTGGAAATAACCAGGTACCAAAGCGCAGTTTTGATCAATCGCCATGAAAACCGGGCTTTGAAATGCTTTGGAACATATTTCATCGCAAACCAAGCAAACCAATAGGAAGCAAACAAAAAAAGTGTTGAAAAAATGATGGAAAACAGCGCGTAACCCTGAAAGGGAAAGGTGACCAACATACCCAGAATACTGACGTTTGTAAAGGCGAAAATGCGTTTATACAGTTTTTTTTTTCGCGTCTCGGAAAGGAAAATCCTGTAAATCAGGGTGGTCAATCCTAAATAGATCCATCCCAGTAAAGCGGTGTGGGAATGGGCGTGTAGCAAGAATTTATAATTAAAGGGAAGGTCTATTACAAAGTAAAAACGGAGCAAAATCCCCATCAATGCCACAGCTAAAAAATAAGCTACTGCCACTCCAATATGCCTTCTTAAATCCATCAAGCTTCAAAATTAAAAAAAACAGTTCGGAATTTGGCAAAAAACATTCATAGTCGCCAATTTTCCGAACTGTCCTAAAAACCAATCAAATAAAAATCGAGATTTGGGGCTGGGGATACTTACTCTTTTAGAATTTAGTTTTTCTTTAATTTCTTTTCCAAATCCATCGCTTTTGGGAAAAGTATATTGTTTTCCAAGTGTATGTGATGGTGAAGATCCTGTTCAAACTCATCCAACTTGGCATAAAAAGCGCGATACGTATTGCAAGCACTTTCTGGTGGAGTGTAATTGTTGCTCAATTTGGCAATCTTACTCATTATTTCACCAGCTTCCACATGCTCATCCTCCATCATTTTTATGGGGTTTTCAACGGAGCCAAAATGGATTGCGGGAACTTCGCTATTTTCACGTTCAGCAATTACCAGTTTTTTGATGAATGGAAAAAGAATCAATTCTTCTTTGCGTTGATGGGCGGCCATTGATTGAACAACTTGTGTTACCAAACTTTCAATTTCTGCAAGTTCAGTATAATGATGGCCATGAACGTGGTTCACGCGTTTGGAATATTGCAATAAAAGTGGGCTGCTTTCTTCCACATAGTGATGGTGTACATTTATAATGTGATCAGCCAAAAAATCAAGTTTCCAACTGTTATAATCGTGTGCGCGATCTTGCACGCTATCTAAATTTAGAAGTTCTGCTTCCAAAACGGTAGGGTCAATTTTAGCTTTTTCGCAAGCCCTTTTAATGCTTATGCCCCCGCCACAGCAAAAGTCTATGCCGTGCTTTTTGAAAATATGTGCTGCTTTTATGTTTTCGGTAACCACATCGGCTACGGTGCGTTCTTGAAGTGTTGTCATTGTCTTATAAGGTTTTAATGAATATTAATGGTGCAAATTTCAATAGAAAAAAAGAAACAAAGTATGACTTAAATCATAAAACGACATTTTTGTCAGAAATTAATTCCAGCTATAAATTCACTAATAAAATATAAAAAATTATTCGTGAATTCGCAGCTCAATTTTTCCATAATAATTATTCATTACTAATTGGCACTACTATTGTATTTTAGCCTTAATAACCAAATTGATTTATTATGAAATCACTATACTTATTAATCTTCGCAGCTCTTTTCAGCATTTCCTGCAATAGCGTAAAGCGCACTCAGAAGTTTGTTTCCCAAGGAAATTATGACGAAGCCATAGAACTCGCCGCAAAAAAACTTCAAAAAGATAAAGGCGCCAAGGAATATGACGCACATATCCGTCTTTTGGAAGAAGCATTTCTGAAAGCAAAGGACGAAGACACGCGACGTTTGGTTTTTCTGAAAAAGGAAAATAGCGCAGCCGGCGCGAAAGAAATTTACTATACCTATCTGGATTTGGAAGCCCGCCAAAATTTAATCCGCCCACTGCTTCCGCTTTTCAGCAATGAAATGGGCCGGAATGCAAACTTTGTTTTTTCAGATTATACAAATGATTTGCTCAATGCGAAAGATGCCTACATAAAATCATTGTACCAAGAGGCTATCGTGTATATGCAGCGCAACACAAAGCAGGATTACCGAAGCGCTTTTAATGTTTTGTGTGAATTGGACGAAGTGCAGCCCAACTATAAAGATGTTTCTCAGTTGCGGGAAGACGCGCATTTCCGCGGAACCGATTTCGTGTTTGTAACGCTAAACAACCATACTGGACAGTTTATTCCTTTCCGTTTGGAGCGGGATTTGTTGGATTTCAATACCTATGGACTCGATAATTTATGGACGGAATATCACAGCACCCGCGAAAACGGAATCAATTATGACTTGGGAATTGACCTGAATTTTCAATCAATCCAGCTCTCGCCCGAACGTATTTCAGACAGGCAGTACACCCGAACCCAACACATACACGACGGTTATGATTACAAGCGCGACCGCAACGGAAACATTGTGCGCGACAGTCTGGGTAACCCGATTAAGATTGATAGATATATTGATGTTTCGGCGGTGGTTACGATCACCACCCAACAAAAAAGTGTTTTTGTAGGCGGAACTGTGGTTTACAAGGATTTAAAAAAAAGACAACAACTAAACAGTTTCCCCATTTCTTCGGAATTTGTTTTTGAAAATGCCTTCGCAACTTATCGGGGCGATGAACGGGCTTTAACTGGCGAAGACAGGAGGCTTTTAAGCAACGGTTTTATACCTTTTCCAAACAACGAACAGATGGTTTTTGATGCAGGGCAGGATATAAAGGAACGGTTTAAGGAGATTCTGCGGGATAATTCCCTCTAAACCTTAGATGAATCGCTCCAAATGCGAAGCTTCAATAGAGTGATGCGAATCGTGATGCACCACTACCCCATTTTTAATAACAATCATTTGCGGACTTTCGTGACGCACTTTAAAACGCGCCGCTATTTCGTTTGAAATATCTCGGTTCTGTAAAATATCCAGAAAGTAAAGTTTCAGTTGGTCATCTGTAAGACTGTAATTTTTCTCCAGTAATTTCAATACTCCTCGGCTAATTCCGCAACGAGTGGAATGTTTGAATATGGCCACCGGCTTGGTTTTCGATTCTACCATTATTTCATCCAACTGCTCCATGCGGCCCAAAATGTGCCAAGGCACTTCTACAATTTCTTCTGTTGCAATGTCTTTCGGTGTTTTGAATATATCTAAAAATCCCATGATTATTTTTTTTGCAAAACTACAAGTTATCGCGGCGGTATTCTCTAAAAGAAATTATAAAAAAAGCAAACTGTTAATACAGTCATAATGTCTGTTAAACAAAGGGGATTAGCGGACATTTTGTCTTAATTTTATAGTGGCTTTGTATTTGAAACTAACAAACCACAAACAATAAACAACAAACTTTTTTATATATGAATTTCAATAATTTCACTATTAAAAGCCAAGAGGCGATCCAGCAAGCACAGCAGATTGCGCAGGGCTACGGTCACCAACAGATCGAAAACGAACACATCCTCAAAGCTATTTTTGAGGTGGATGAAAACGTTGCCCCTTTCATCTTAAAAAAACTGAACGTAAACCTCGTTACCCTGAAACAAATTTTGGACAAGCAATTGGAAAGCTTTCCAAAGGTGTCGGGTGGCGATATTATGCTTTCGCGCGAAGCCAACAAAACTGTACTTGAAGCCAGCAATATTGCCAAAAAGATGGGCGATGAATACGTTTCCATTGAACACCTTCTTCTCGCAATCCTGAATTCAAAAAGCGCAATTGCACAAAGTTTAAAAGACCAAAGCGTTACCGAAAAAGGAATGAAAGCCGCAATCCAAGAACTGCGCGGTGGCGAAAACGTTACTTCACAGAGCGCTGAGGAAACTTATAACTCGCTGAACAAATACGCCAAAAACCTAAACCAACTGGCCCGCGATGGCAAGTTGGATCCCGTTATTGGCCGTGATGAGGAAATTAGAAGAATCCTTCAAATCCTTACGCGAAGAACCAAAAACAACCCGATGCTCGTCGGGGAACCAGGAACAGGAAAAACCGCAATCGCAGAAGGTCTCGCCCACAGAATCGTGGACGGCGATGTACCCGAAAATTTGCGGACCAAAGAAATCTATTCCTTGGATATGGGTGCGCTGATTGCAGGAGCGAAATACAAAGGGGAATTTGAGGAACGTTTAAAAGCCGTTATCAAAGAAGTAACTTCCAGCGAAGGTAATGTTGTACTTTTTATTGATGAAATCCACACCCTTATTGGTGCCGGTGGCGGACAGGGCGCTATGGATGCCGCAAACATCCTGAAACCTGCCCTCGCCCGAGGCGAACTGCGCGCAATAGGCGCAACTACTTTGGACGAATACCAAAAATACTTCGAAAAAGACAAAGCTCTGGAGCGTCGTTTCCAAAAAGTGATGGTGGACGAGCCAGATACCGAAAGTGCCATTTCAATTTTACGGGGAATAAAGGAGAAATACGAAACCCACCACAAGGTGCGTATCAAAGACGAAGCTATTATTGCTGCCGTGGAACTTTCCGAAAGGTACATCACCAACCGTTTTCTTCCCGATAAGGCAATTGATTTGATGGATGAAGCTGCCAGTAAACTTCGAATGGAAATCAATTCCAAACCCGAAGAACTGGATGTTTTGGACAGAAAAATTATGCAGCTCGAGATTGAAATAGAGGCGATAAAACGTGAAAAAGATGAAACCAAGCTAAAAGCACTTCACGCAGATCTTGCCAATTTAAAGGAAGAGCGCAACGAACTGAACGCAAGATGGCAAAGCGAAAAAGAGGTTGTGGACAACGTTCAAAATCTAAAAACCCAAATTGAGGATTACAAGTTAGAAGCTGAACGCGCTGAACGCGATGGCGATTTTGGGAAAGTGGCTGAACTTCGTTACGGAAAAATTAAAGATGCGCAAGCTGCCTTGAGCAAACTGGAAACCCAACTTGCCGAAAACGATCAGGCCACTTCTATGATAAAAGAAGAGGTAACCCGCGAGGACATTGCAGAAGTGGTCGCTAAATGGACTGGCATTCCCGTTACCAAAATGCTTCAGAGCGACCGTGAAAAACTGTTGACCCTGGAAGACCATCTGCACAAACGTGTGGTTGGGCAATATGAAGCCATTACCGCAGTGAGTGATGCTATTCGTCGTAGCCGTGCGGGATTGCAGGACGAAAAGAAACCCATTGGCAGTTTCCTTTTCTTGGGAACAACTGGTGTGGGTAAAACCGAACTCGCAAAAGCGTTGGCTGAATACCTGTTTGATGATGAAAGCGCAATGACGCGGATAGATATGAGTGAATACCAAGAGCGCCACAGCGTAAGCCGTTTGATTGGTGCGCCTCCGGGATATATTGGTTATGAAGAAGGTGGACAGCTCACCGAAGCCGTGCGCCGAAAACCATACAGCGTGGTTTTGTTGGACGAAATTGAAAAAGCACACCCAGACACCTTCAACATACTGTTGCAGGTTTTGGACGAAGGCCGCTTGACGGATAACAAAGGTCGTGTAGCCGATTTCAAGAACACCATTATCATTATGACCAGCAATATGGGCAGCGATATAATCCAAGAGCGTTTTGATACCGTAAAAGACCCAGAAACCGCTATGGAAGGTGCCAAGGTGGAAGTACTCGCACTATTGAGACAAACCGTGCGCCCAGAGTTCTTAAACCGTATAGACGACATCATTATGTTTACGCCACTTTCTAAAAAGGACATCCTCAAAATTGTGGAGCTGCAACTGAAAGGAGTATCCAAAATGCTGTTGAAACAGAACATCGTGCTGGACGCCACGCCAGAGGCCATTGCATACTTAGCCCAAAAAGGCTACGACCCACAATACGGCGCAAGACCCGTGAAAAGGGTGATACAGCGCGAAGTGCTAAACGAACTGAGTAAAGAAATATTAGCCGGAAAAATTACTACGGACAGTATTATTTTATTGGATAGTTTTAATGATGCGTTGGTGTTTAGGAACCAGGAGAATTTAGTTGAGTAGATTGGATTTTTAGTTTAATTGAAAAACCCCTGAGCGTTTGCTTGGGGGTTGTGTGTTTTTTTGGGTGGGTGGCAACGCG
>DAIMFZ010000081.1:5669-10425 GCA_036724225.1 Aequorivita sp. | reverse complement strand
AAAACCTTTATCCCTTTCAAAATCGAGCACTGGGGCAATGTTGAACTGTCCCAAACTGTGTTTTACCGTCGCGCGGAGCATTGCATAAATGGAATGTTCGTCTTCAAATTTTATTTCGGTTTTTGTGGGGTGGATGTTGATGTCTATGGAATGTGGGTCCACTTCCAAAAAAAGGAAATAGCCCGGATGAATGTTATTCTTCATCAACCCTTCAAACGCCGAAGCCACGGCGTGGTGCAGATACGGACTTTTTATAAAGCGATTGTTCACGAAAAAGAACTGCTCTCCCCTGCTTTTTTTTCCGAATTCAGGTTTCAGTACAAAACCTTCAATTTTTAAAATTTCGGTTTCTTCATGCACGGGAACCAGTTTTTCATTGGTTTTACTGCCGAAGATATGCACAATCCGTTGCCGCAAATTTTCAGTAGGAAGATTGAAAACATCGCCGCCATTGTGAAGCATTTGGAATGCTACATTTGGGTGCGCCAAAGCCACGCGGTGGAATTCGTCAATGATATGGCGGGTTTCCACGGGATTGCTTTTTAAGAAATTTCGTCTTGCAGGAATATTATAAAAAAGATTTTTAACTGAAATAGTTGTTCCTTTTAGAACTACGGCAGGATCTTGCGAGATTACTTTGCTACCTTCAATGGTAAGGTGGGTTCCAATTTCAGAATTGTCTGTTTTGGTTTTCAGTTCCACGTGCGCAATTGCGGCAATGGAAGCCAAAGCCTCGCCCCGAAACCCTTTGGTGTGCAGGTTAAAAAGATCTTCAGCCGATTTAATTTTTGAAGTGGCGTGGCGTTCAAAACTTAGCCGGGCATCGGTAAGGCTCATCCCCATTCCGTTGTCGGTGACTTGAACGAGGGTTTTCCCGGCATCCTTTACAACTAGCGTAACGGAAGTTGCTTTTGCATCAATAGCGTTTTCAAGCAGTTCCTTTACTACCGAAGCGGGCCGTTGCACAACTTCGCCGGCGGCAATTTGGTTTGCAACATGGTCCGGTAATAACTGAATGATATCTGCCATTAAAATTTATGCGTAGAAAATAGATAAATCGAATCCAATAATAAACAGGAACAGCAGCACGAGAACTGCAACAATAACAATAAGTCTTCGGTTTGCATTTCTATCGGAAGATTGCCGAAGATCTGCCCAAGCAGTTTTAAATTTTCCTTTTAAACCCTTATTGTCGCCAACCGTGGTTCTGAACTCGTCAAATTTATGTCCCATTGTAAATGGGCTGCTATCGCCATCAAACTCGAAATGACGCGGTTTGTAACCGTACTTCTTATTTTTTCTTTTGCTTATTAGTCCCATAATTATCGTGCTTCAAAGGTACTTAAAATCTTGTGTTTTCTAAACTCTTTCTAAAGAGGTTTTTAACAATTATAGTGCCGTTTTCAGTGGGAATATGGCAGCGGGCGTGAAGGAAGGATACGTTCTAACGCTTCTTTAACAAATTTGAAATCCTTTTATGACTAATTTGCATACCTCTAAAAACAACTCTCAAAATAGCGAATGCACACAAAACTCCTTCTTTTTTTCTTCTTTATTTCAGCGAATATCTCTGCACAAATAGTTGGAAAAGTCACCGATACCAAGGGACAACCCCTGCCCTACGTCAATATTTACCTTCAGCAAAGCTACATTGGCACTACAACCAATGATGATGGAAATTATTCTTTGAATGTTTCAGAGAAAGCTGAATACAAATTCACTTTTCAGTTTTTGGGTTTCAAGACCTTGACAAAAACCATTTCCCCAACTTCGTTTCCATTTATTTTGAATGTTTCGCTTGATGAAGAAACTACAAGTCTTGATGAAGTGGTTGTAAATACTTCCGAAGATCCCGCCTACCACATCATCCGCAAAACCATTGCCCAACGAAAGGAAAATCTTGAAAAATTAAGCGAATACACTGCCGATTTTTACTCCCGCGGACTTTGGAAGGTAAAAGACGTACCCAAAAAAATAATGGGGCAAGAAGTGGGTGATTTTGATGGAATGTTGGATTCCACGCGGACTGGCATTATTTATCTTTCGGAAACCATTTCGGAAATCGCTTTCCAAAAACCTGATAAATTCACCGAAAAAATTATTGCCAGCAAAGTGAGCGGCAATGATAACGGTTTTAGTTTCAACAGTGCACAAAACGCGAATATTTCATTTTATGAAAACACGGTTGAACTGAACGCAGCACTGGTTTCACCAATTGCGAATAACGCTTTGAGTTACTACAATTACAAGTTGGACGGCGTTTTTTATGAAGGCCCAAAACTTATCAATAAAATAAAGGTAATCCCCAAACGCCCAAATGACAGGGTTTGGCAAGGATACATTTATATTGTGGAAGACGATTGGGAGCTTTATGGCGTGGAGCTTACAACAACCGGTGCGGCAATTCAAATTCCTTTTGTAAGCGATTTGACGGTGAAACAGAATTATAAATACGACACCAATAATGATTTTTGGGTGAAAATTTCACAAACCGTTGATTTCGGTTTTGGGCTTTTGGGAATGAAGGGCGACGGCCGTTTTATAGCTGTTTATAGCAATTATGATTTTAAACCGGAATTCACCAAAAAAACATTTACCAATGAAGTGATCTCCTTTAAGCCCGAAGCCAACAAAAAGGACAGTCTCTATTGGAAGGGCAGTCGCCCCGTGCCGCTTACAGATGAAGAATTGAAGGATTACATAAAAAAAGACAGTATTCAAGTGCTGCGGCATTCAAAACCCTATCTGGATTCACTTGATGCCAAGTCAAACAAACTTGGAGCTTTAAGCATTTTAACAGGCTACACCTTTAAAAATTCCTTTGAAAAATGGTCCGTGGGCTATGAAGGTCCGCTGCGAAGTATAAATTTCAACACCGTGCAGGGCTGGAACAGCAAGGCTGGGTTGACGTTCAACAAATGGTTTGACGACAACCAAACAAACACACTTTCTGCCGCTGTTCGAGCGGATTACGGAATCGCGGAGGACAGACTTCGGTTTACAGCGAATATTCTTCGGAATTTTAATTGGAAGGATAAACTGCGCCTTTCCCTTTCCGGCGGAAGCACAGTGGCACAGTTTAATGATACGGAACCTATCTCTCCATTGATAAATACGTTAGCTACACTTTTCTTCGAACGAAACTATATGAAGTTGTACGAGCTTAATTTTGGGGAAATTCGATACAGTCAGGAAGTTTTCAACGGCCTGCATTTATATACTTCCGTGGCTTACGAAAACCGAAAACCACTTTTCAACAATACCGATTATGTAATCATTCCTTTTGATGATGTGAGTTACACGAGCAACAATCCATTAGCTCCGAACGATTTCAACAATGCTGCAATTGCAGAACACAATATTGTGAAAAGTAAGCTGCGGGCTAGAATCAACTTTGCCCAAAAGTATTTCTCAAACCCTGATATGAAATTCAATATTGGCGATAACAAATATCCAGAATTAAACCTTTCTGTGGAAAATGGGGCGGCCATTACCGAAAGTAATTACGATTACACCCAATTTGAAGCAAGTTTAAATCAATCAATTTCTCTGGGAAACAAAGGTCAGTTTTATTATAATTTGAAGGGAGGAACCTTCGCGAACGGCGATGGAATTTCGTTCATTGACTACAAACATTTCAACGGAAACCAAACTCGGGTGGGCACTTCGCCTAACTATACAAACGTTTTCAACTTGATGCCTTATTATGAATTCAGCACCAATAAAAGTTATTTTGAAGGACATTTGGAACACGATTTCCGGGGGTGGATTTTGGGGAAAATTCCCGGAATCAATCAACTGAACCTCAACTTGGTGGCGGGCGCGCATTTTTTAAGTACGGAAGAAAGAAAACCATATTCCGAAATTTCCGTAGGTATAGACAACCTCGGTTTTGGAAAATTTAGATTGTTGCGCGTGGATTATGTTCGTTCCTATTACAACGGCGGCAGCGATGGAGCCTTTGTTTTTGGACTGAAGTTTTTGGATTTATTGGGGCTTTAATTAAAAATACAACTATGAAAACTATATTAAAATTATTACTGATGTTCTCAATTTTCACAAGCTGCATCCCAATGCAAAAAGTGCCGAAAGATGCAAAAATGACCGATTTCTTCCACTTTCAAAAAGCGAAGGATTTTGACGCTTCCAAATGGGCAGTTTTCCTTCCCGGAACAGGTGGTTTACGAATTTTTAAAGACACAACCCATTATTATAACGTGGCCAAAAAACTAAATGCAGAAGGTATTTCTGTTTTGTTGATAGATAATGTAGCAGCTTATAAAGCTTCTAAAAGAGACGTGGATGAAGAAGAGCCAGCGCAAATTCTTTGGACGCTTGAAGAAGCTTTAAAATGGGCGAAACAAAATGGAGATATCAACCCAAATTCTGATGGAAGTATTGTGGGCTGGTCGCGCGCGGGATTGGGTTTAATTCCACTTGCCAATGATGCGGATGAACTGAAAAAATTACATATAAAATCTATAGCGCTCTTCTATCCTGCAAATGGTTATGAAATTCAACTCAATCCAAAAGTTCCAGTGCTTGTTATGACTGGTGGAAAAGACCGAATTGTTAAAGTTGATGACATCATGAAGTATATGATAGCAGAAAATACAACTTTAAAAGTGTTTGACGATGCTTATCACGGATATGATGTGGCAAGTCTGAAAAAAGGAAAATATTACAGGTACATTCCGTTTATCAGCAAAAAACATTATCTTTTGAAGTATGATGAAGAAGACGCGAAGGAGTCTTT
>DAIMFZ010000081.1:0-5569 GCA_036724225.1 Aequorivita sp. | reverse complement strand
TACCAACAGATTTGAATAGGGTTTATTACTTCCGTTCAGACAAAGAGATTAATAAATATATAAAGAGGCCTTCGCAAACGCGCGAAATGGCAATTGCACATATTCAATTATTGAGTTCAAATTTAAAAACGGACAAATCCATCAGTTGGGGAATCACAACCAAAGAATCAAACATTTTGATAGGTTCAATTTGTCTCTGGAATTTTTCAGAGGACAAAAAAACTGCGGAGGTGGGTTACGACCTAGACCCAAAATTTCAGGGCAAAGGATTTATGAGCGAAGCCCTAAAAGCGGTATTGGATTTTGGTTTCAATCAAAGAGGGTTTGAAACCATTGAAGCCTACACGGATTATAGGAATAATTCGTCAAAAAAGCTCCTAAAACGACATGGATTCATTCCAAGTGAAGATAAAGAAGACCCTGATAACCAAGATAATAAAGCATTTTATATAAACCGTTAGTTTTTGTCTTCCAAAAGAGGTACAAATCGGAATTCACCATACTCCTCTTTCTCAAATTCAGTGTCTGATTTACGTGTAAATACCGTCATGACTTGTACATTTTCACCAACGGGAATCACCAATTTCCCCCCAACTTTCAATTGCGCCAACAACGGTTTTGGAACGAAAGGCGCTCCAGCTGTGACAATAATTCCATCAAATGGAGCTTCATTTTCAAGTCCAATATAACCATCGCCAAAAATCATTCGCTTGGGTTTGTAGCCAAGTTTGGGTAGAAAAAGTTTCGTTTTTTTAAATAGTTCATTTTGCCTTTCTATTGTATAAAGTGTGGCTCCCATTTCCAAAAGCACTGCAGCTTGGTAACCACTCCCCGTTCCTATTTCGAGAATTTTTTTGCCTTTTTTCATTCCTAAAAGTTCCGTTTGGCGCGCAACGGTATAAGGTTGCGAAATGGTTTGGTCTGCCGCAATGGGAAAGGCTTTGTCAACATAAGCGTGATTTACAAAGCCAGAATCCATAAAAAGATGGCGCGGAATTTTACCAATAGCATTCAGCACATCAATATCTGCAATCCCCTTTTTTTTAAGGATTTCAACCAATTTATTCCGCATTCCTTGATGGGTAAATGTATCTTTCACGGCATCTTTCTTTAGATGTACAAAGTAACCAATTTTGTTTTCAAAGCACAATTTACTACTCGATAAATATGTGTCAATACTTATCAACTCTAAACCTATAAACTTTTAAACTTTCCTTCGAAACCCGTACATTTGTGAAAATCACACGCCAATGCTAAAAGCGGGAGTTCTGGGTGCGGGTCACTTGGGTAAAATACATTTAAAATTGTTGCAACAATCTACAAAATACGAGCTTGTGGGTTTTTTCGACGCCAGCAAAGAAGCTTCGGAACAAATTGAATCTGAATTCGGCTACAAAAGTTTTCCATCCATGGAAAGCCTCATTGCCGCCAGCGATATGGTTGTTGTGGTAACGCCCACCAGTGCACATTTTGAATGTGCCGAAAAAGTTATAAAAGCTGGAAAGCACCTCTTTATTGAAAAACCAATCACTCAGACCGTTGCCCAAGCTGAGCAGATCCGCGATTTGGCAAAGGAAAAAAAAGTCCGTGGACAAGTGGGCCAAGTGGAACGCTTCAACCCTGCGTTTATGGCCATTAAGGACAAAATACACAACCCTATGTTTATTGAAACCCACCGATTGGCGGAATTCAATCCACGTGGGACGGACGTTTCAGTAGTTTTGGATTTGATGATTCACGATATCGACGTTATTTTGAGTGTTGTAAAGTGCCCTGTAAAAACCGTAAGTGCAAGCGGAGTTTCGGTTATCAGCGAAACGCCGGACATTGCAAACGCCCGCATTGAATTTGAAAACGGTTGTGTGGCAAATTTAACTGCCAGCCGCATATCACTTAAAAAAATGCGTAAAGCACGTTTCTTTCAGCGCGATGCATACATTTCAGTGGATTTCCTTGAAAAGCAATGTGAAGTGGTTAAAATGAAGGATGCGCCCAAAGAATTGGATGATTTCGCAATGGTGTTGACCAATGCTGAAGGCATTAAAAAGCAAATCTATTTCGAAAATCCAAAGGTTGAAAGCAACAACGCCATCCTCGATGAACTGGAGAGTTTTTACGAAGCCATAAAAGCAGATAGAACGCCAGAAGTCTCGTTGCGGCAGGGCACAGAAGCTTTGCGCGTCGCAATGATGATTATTGAGAATTTTAAAAAAATATAAAAGTTGGAAGTCGGATGACGGATGACAAAAGCAAAAAAATATAAAATCATAAATTGAAAATGAAGAATATAGCAGTAATAGGCGCAGGAACAATGGGAAATGGCATTGCCCACACTTTTGCGCAATTTGATTACAAAGTACAATTGATTGATGTTTCGCAAGTATCACTTGACAAAGGAATGGCGACCATCACCAAAAATTTGGACAGAATGGTTGCAAAGGAAAGCATTTCGGAAGCCGATAAAAAGAGAACTTTGGATAACATTTCAACTTATACGAGCATCGAAACGGGAGTGAAAACCGCCGATTTGGTCGTGGAAGCCGCAACAGAAAATTTAGATTTGAAACTGAAAATTTTTCGAGATCTGGATAAATTCTGCGAAGCTGATACCATTTTGGCGAGCAATACTTCTTCTATTTCCATCACGCAGATTGCTTCGGTAACATCACGTCCGGAAAAAATTATCGGGATGCACTTTATGAATCCGGTACCGATTATGAAATTGGTAGAAATAATCAAAGGCTACAGCACCAGCGAAGAGACATTCAAAACGGTGGAAGGGCTTTCAAAAAAGCTGAACAAAGTTCCAGTGGAAGTAAACGACTACCCCGGATTTGTGGCAAACCGCATTTTGATGCCGATGATAAACGAAGCGGTTGAAACACTTTACAACGGCGTTGCGGGCGTTAAAGAAATTGACACCGTAATGATGCTGGGGATGGCCCACCCAATGGGGCCCTTGGCCTTGGCAGATTTTATTGGTCTGGACGTTTGTCTTTCCATTTTGAAAGTGATGTATGAAGGTTTCAAAAACTCAAAATACGCTCCTTGCCCGTTGCTGGTAAATATGGTAATGGCCGGAAAGCTGGGCGCTAAAAGTGGGGAAGGATTTTATGATTACAGTGAAAACAGAAAGGCGGAGGTTGTTTCTAAAATGTTTTCAAAATAATTTATTGATGAACTGCTAACTGCAACTGCAAACTGAACACAAAATAAATGGCCAAAATAATCCCCTTTAAAGCCGTTCGCCCCACACGGGACAAAGTGAGTTTGCTCGCGGCACGCTCCTATGAAAGTTATACGGCAATGCAGGTAGAATCGCGTTTGCGGGACAATCCATTTTCTTTTTTACACATTGTAAATCCAGGTTTTAAATACCAAAAAGAAATTTCGGGCGAAGAGCGCTATGGTTTGGTGAAGAATCGATACCAGGAATTTAAGGAGGACGGAATTTTTATTCAGGATAAAAAACCTTCGTTCTACATTTATAAAATAGTGAACCGAGATAGGCTCGTTTTCAACGGTATTGTTGGTGCGGCGAGTGTGCAGGATTATGCAGATGACGTCATAAAAAAACACGAAGACACATTGGAATTTCGCGAAATAATTTTCAAGGAATATCTAAAAACAGTAGGTTTCAACGCCGAGGCTGTGCTTCTCACATATCCCGACAATAACGAATTGGAAGCGATTATAGAAAAGGTAATGCAAAGCCGTCCAGAATATGAGTTTACGACCACCTATCGAGACACCCATTATGTTTGGAATATTGACGACGAGGTACTTCTTCAGAAAATTCAGAAAATTTACAGTGAAATGCCTGCACTTTATATTGCCGATGGCCACCACCGCTCAGCTTCCTCCTATTTGTTGGCGAAAGATTTAAAGGAAGAAAATCCAAATCACACGGGAGAAGAAGCTTATAATTATTTTATGAGTTATTTAATTCCTGAAAGCAATTTGAAGATTTATGAATTCAACCGTTTGGTAAAAGACCTTAACGGAATGAAAAAGGAGGAGTTTTTAATTAAACTGGATGAATATTTTAGAATTGAAAATAGAAGAACAGATTATTACAAACCCTCAAAACTGCATCATTTCAGCATGTATTTGGATGGCGAGTTTTATTCGCTGTATCTTCGAAAAAGTAAATATGAAATCAACAACGCTCTCGATGCACTGGACACGCAGATTTTGTATGTTACCATTTTAAAACCTCTTTTAGGCATTGAAGATTTGCGAAACGACCAGCGAATAGAATATTCACACGGGAAAAAAGATTTGGCTTATGTGAAAACAGTAGTCGATTCGGGAGCTTTTGCTGTGGGTTTCGGCTTGCTAGCCGTAACGACCGAAGAGATGAAAATGATTGCCGACGAAGGTTTAAAGATGCCTCCAAAGAGCACATATATTGAGCCGAAACTGCGGAGTGGCGTTACTGTTTATGAATTTTAAAGATAGAGGAAAGAGAAAAGAAAAGAAAAGAGATGAGTATTTCAGAAAATTTAAAAAAATTCAAAACCGAACTACCCGAAGACGTTACGTTGGTTGCGGTTTCCAAAACCAAACCTATCAGTGATTTGATGGAGGCTTATGATGCTGGGCAACGTATTTTTGGTGAAAACAAAATTCAGGAAATGGAGGCCAAATGGCAGGAAATGCCTAAGGACGTGCAATGGCACATGATTGGCCACGTGCAGCGAAACAAAGTGAAATATATGGCGCCGTTCGTAAATATGGTGCACGCCGTAGATAGTTTGAAACTTTTAAAGGAAATAAACAAAGAAGCCGAAAAGAACGATCGGACCATTGAGTGTTTACTTCAGATAAAAATAGCGGAAGAAGACAGCAAATTCGGGATGGACGAAGCAGATGCAGCAAAACTTCTTTCTTCGGAAGAAATAAAAAAACTTAAAAACGTTAAGATTCTGGGCTTGATGGGAATGGCAACTTTTACAGAAGATGAAAAACAGGTTTCCGAAGAATTTGGGAAATTGAAGAAAATATTTAATCAATTCAGAATTCAGAATTCAGAATTCAGAATTTTGAGTATGGGAATGAGCGGCGATTATAAACTGGCTATTGAAAACGGAAGCAATATGGTCCGTGTAGGCAGTGCGATTTTTGGGGAACGGAATTATCAGTAATCCTGAATCAGTTAGCAGTAATAATTGAACTTTGTAAAACTTAGAAATTTAAATGACGAAAAAACTTAAAATCTTTTTGAGTATACCATCAATATTGATACTCATAATTATCCCATATAATTTTTTTTCCGACTTAGATGGCGAGCAATACAATTTAATTTTTAATGTATTAATAGTTCTTCAAATACTGTATTTGCTTGGATTAATATATATTCTCATCAAATTATGGTAAGATAATAGGAAGACAAATAATACAAAATGGACATGGACTATTTTAATGATTTTCTGTATGCAACCAATAACAACATTAGTTTATCTATGGGCGATTGAGCCAGAAAAAAAATAACTATTAACCAATAACTTTAACGAGTGTACGCAATTTTAGACATAGAAACTACAGGTGGAAAATACAATGAGGAAGG
>DAIMFZ010000080.1:0-10491 GCA_036724225.1 Aequorivita sp. | reverse complement strand
ATGGCTTAATGAAATGGCAGTTCTTTAAAGACACCGAAATAGCAGATAAAGTTGCACAATTCTTTCCTTTAAACGCAATGGCAAACCTCATCAAAGAACCGTTGAGTCGCTTGGGCGTTATACAATCTGCCGCAAATCAGTTGGGAGAAAATTTTACAAAAGATTATCACGTAAGCGCTGTCAATATTATAATTGTACTTGTGTGGACAGCCGTTTTTATTTATTGGTCCTACGCTATTCTGAAAAAAAGAGATCTTTAAAATAGAAAACTTATAATTGTTTTTTGCCTATATTTAGCAGACAATCAACTATTCTTTTTTCTTTTGAAACGCTATCTTTTCATACTTTTTCTGTTGCTTTCCAAAGTAATCTTTTCACAGAATATTGCTTTGTACAAACAGTTCAATGGCCATTACGACTACACTGCTTTTGGAAATACTTTAAATGTGGAAGAAAACGGCCAAGGTGGACAATGTTTTATACTTACCAGCAGCAGCGCAGATTTTCAATTGCAACCCAACCAAGAAGTGGTTGCAGCCTATCTTTATTGGGCTGGCTCTGGCCCGGGCGATTTCAACGTTACTTTTAATCAAGTTCCAATTACTGCAGAACGAACTTTCAATGTTATCTTTAGCAGTGGCGGTCAGGACTATATCTATTTTTCAGCCTTTGCAGATGTTACCGAACAACTAAAAACCACAGGTAACGGCAACTATACGCTTTCCGATTTAGACCTTACCCTCGTAATCCCTGCTTATTGCATTCCGCCGGGCTCTGGCACCAACTTTGGCGGTTGGGCGGTAACGGTGGTTTATGAAGATGCTGCGCTGCCCAACAACCAAGTGAATATTTTTGACGGTTTGGAAAGCGTTTCCCGAAACAACCAAACTTTAGATATTACCTTAAACAATCTTTTGGTGCTGGACACAACGGGCGCCAAAATTGGTTTTCTGGCGTGGGAAGGCGACAAAGCATTGGCATTGAACGAGACCCTTCGCATCAACGGAAATATTCTCAGCAATCCACCGCTAAACCCTGCCGATAATGCTTTCAACGGCACCAACAGTTTTACGGGCAGCGATGTGCTTTACAATATGGATATTGACTTCTACCCTATTTCAAATTATATAAATCCAGGCGATACTTCGGCAACTATTCAACTTACCAGCGGGCAGGATTTTGTGATGGTGAACAACATAATTACCGTGCTAAATACCGAATTGCCCGATGCAACCATTTCCATAGATGAAGTAATTGGCGGCACGGAATGCGGCAATCGGGAACTCACAGTAGATTACACAGTTTACAACCTCAACAGCACCGATGTTTTACCCGCCGGAACGCCAATTGCTTTCTACGCAGGCGAAACCTTGGTGGCGCAAAGTGCAACTGTGGCCATAATCCCTATAGACGGGCAGGAAAGTGGAAGCATTACTTTCACAGTTCCGAACGCTATTGAAGCAGATTTTAAACTGAAAACCGTTGTGGACGACACCGGCAACGGAACCGGGATTGTCAATGAAACGAACGAAGAAAACAACGAAGACGAAACCCCTATCCATTTACTCATATATCCAGTAATCAAAGGTCTTCACAATTTGGAAACCTGTGATGTTATGGGTGAAGAATTTTTCGATTTAACGGAAGCCACTTCACAAATAGACCCGATTTACGTATTGGGTTTTTTCCTTTCGGAAGCGGATGCACAGAACAACAGCAACCCAATTCCCAATCCAGAAAACTTTCAGAATACTGAAAACCCGCAGACCATTTTCATTCGTGTTTCAAACCCCGATTGTTTTTTGATAGACAATTTTAGGGTGGAAGTAATTCTCTGTCCTCTGCCCGATGCCACGATTGTGCTTCCTGAAATCTCTGCATGCCGCGATCGGGTTTTATTGCTTCCGTTTACGGTTTATAACTTGGAAGCCACGGCTCCTTTGCCCGCTAATGTTCCAATAGCTTTTTATGCCGAAGGGGCTTTGTTGGGGCTTTCGCAAACGCAACAAATCATCCCCATTGGTGGTAGCGAAAATGGCGAAGTAGAGCTGTTTTTGCCAGACACTTTCCCAGATACTTTCATCATTACAGCAGTTGTGGACGATGACGGCAACGGCAATGGTTCAGTTGAAGAAATACGTGAAGACAACAACGTTTTTTCGCAGTCCATTTCTTTTGAAAGCATTCCTCCCATCCCCAATTTGCCAAACCTTTTGGAATGCGATACAGGTTTTGAAACGGCTATTTTCAACTTAACTGTGCAAGATAATTTAATCCGAACTGGGCCCAATGATGTGATTCGGTATTTTACCACTTTGGAAAATGCTTTGGAAAACACAAATCCCATTAGCAATCCTTCTGAATACCAAAATAATACCGACCCACAAATTATTTATGTGCGTTTGGAAAACGAAATCTGTTTTGTCACCGCGTCCTTTTCAGTGGCTACGGAAAAATGTGCGCCGTTTATTCCCCAAGGTTTTTCGCCCAACAATGATGGCGTGAATGATACTTTTGAAATAAGCAACCTGCTGAACATTTATGAAAACTTTGAGCTAAAAATCTACACCCGCAATGGCAACTTGATACACACCGCCCATAACGCCGACGGCTTTTGGAATGGCGTAGCTACACAAGGTCTGCTCTTTACTGGAAATACCGTTCCCGTTGGCACCTACTATTACGTTTTGGTTTTGAACGACCCCAAATATCCCGATGCCTTTATTGGATGGGTCTATGTGAATTATTGAAAAAGAAAAAATCTGAATTGGAAAAAAAAGAAAATTAAGAACAGGTTTTTCCGCTGAAACGAAACAGAGTTATCAATAGGCACAAAATTTGTTTATCTTAGCTTTTTAAACCAATATCATGTCAAAAACATTTACTGCAGCTCTTCTTTTAGTGCTTACAGCCTTACCTGCTTTCTCCCAAATCATTGAAAAAGTAGAACCTCAATACATCAGTACCATCCAGTTTCGAGGCGCAACGGACCAAAGCCAACTGCCCATCATAAACTTGGGAAGCCGGCTCCAACTTTCTTTTGATGCGCTCAATGGCGAGGAAGAAGATTATTATTACACCATTACCCACTACAATTTTGACTGGTCACCCAGCGATCTTTCCAAGAGCGAATACTTGGACGGTTTTGACGATGTCCGCATTCAGGATTACCAAAACTCACTGAACACCCTGCAAATATTTTCACATTACGAACTTACCGTTCCAAACCGAGATACCCGCGCTATAGAAAAAAGTGGAAACTACCTGCTGAGCATCTTCAATGGTGAGGGCGAACTTGTTTTTACACGTAAATTTCTGGTGGCGGAAAACATTGCTAGTGTGGGTGTAGAAATAAAACGTGCTCGCGACCTTAAGGTAATCAATGAAAAACAAGTGGTTCAGTTCAGCATAAACTCTCCCAATTTATTGTTGGTAAACCCAAAACAGACCGTGAAAACACTTGTGCTTCAAAACAGCAATTTAAAAACTGCAATCACAGATTTGGTGCCGCAATACACCATGGGCAACGAGCTTATTTACAGATATGACAAAGAAGCTTCCTTCGGCGGTGGCAATGAATTTCTGGCTTTTGACAATAAAGATGAACGCTCAGCCACCAACGGGGTGCGTTCCATAGAACTTACGGATGTTTATGAAAATTACCTTTACACAAACATTCCGCGATACAATAGGCCCTACACTTACAACCCAGACATAAACGGAAATTTTGTGGTCCGCAATATAGATGCCCGAAACCAAGACTTGGAGGCAGAATATGTACGGATGCACTTCAACCTTCAATACTATGAAGATTTGGGTGATAAGGAACTACATATATATGGCAATTTCAACAACTGGACTATTGATGGCAGCACCTATATGAAATACGATGCTAAAACTGATAGCTATAAAAACAGCCGCCTCTTCAAACAAGGTTATTACAACTATAAATACGTAGTTGTAAACCGCGATGGAAGCATAGAAGAAGGTGCTGTAAGCGGTGATTTTTGGCAGACCGAAAACGATTATACCGTGGTGGTCTATTTCCGTGATCTTGGAGCGAGATATGATCGGATTATAGGAACAGGTTCTGCAAATTCCACAAATATAACAAGCAATTAAGAAAGCCAATTGGCACAAAATAAATAACATCCCATCCCATAATTTAATTGGTGATGAAACGCAAAAAAGTCAAAGCCTCCAGCGGAAGAAAATCGGTTCAGTACCGAGGTACTGAATGTTTAAATTGCGGCCATCCTCTTGACGTTAGCGATGTCTATTGCTCCTATTGTTCACAACTAAACAGCAATAAACAGCTATCCATAAAAGATTTCTTTTCTGAATTTATCAGAAGTATTTTCGTTTACGATTCACGTTTGCGCAATACGCTTAAAGACCTTCTTTTTAGACCTGGAATCATAAGCCGCAATTATGCAAAGGGACAACACTTGAAATACGCCAATCCTTTTCGTTTTTTTCTTAGCGTTTCAATAATCTATTTTTTGGTGAATGGTTTGCTTCATTTTATAAATTCGAATAACGATGAATTTAATGTAAATTTTAATTCAAAACTGGCCGATCGTACTGTTTTAGATTCTTTAGGACTTATCATTCCAACATCAAGTTCTGCAGCTATTAATTTTGCAGATTCCATAAAAAAACAAGAAAGTCAAAATCCTATAAAATATATTTCAGATGAAGAATTGGATGAAATGAACTTTGCAGAAAGTTATAAAGCGCGGTTTTCGCTCTACCGTAAGTTTTACGAAAAATCTAATATAAAAAACGCGGATGTGGCGCTGGACAGCCTGCATCATAGAAATACCTTGTTTAACAGATGGGTCTATTCCAAAAACACAACCTTTGATAAGATTAAGGAGAATCCTTCTGCTTTTGTAGCATACCTACTTTCTAAAATACCCTTTTTCCTCTTTTTCTTTACTCCTTTTTTCGCCTTGTTTTTCTGGCTTATTTATTCCCGGGAAAAATATACTTATATGGAACATATGATTTTTATCTTCCATATTTTCAGTTTTATTTTTTTGACAATGCTCATCTCGGTAATTCCAGACATTCTCTTCAAAAGTAAATTTTTGGTAGGATGCCTGTTCATTTTTATTGGTCCGTTCTATTTCTACAAAGCTTTGAAAAATTTTTACACACAAAGCAGCGTGCTAACTTTAATAAAATTTGTATTTTTAAGCACTGTGTTTGTCATAGGATTGACCTTTGCCACAATAATTTTTGTAGCAGCAAGCGCAGCAATCTATTAAACAATGGTACAACAAGTAACACAAGGGATTAAAATTTCGGTAAAAACCGAGTTTGACGGCACGTTTTACAAAAACCGTAAAATGCAGTATGCCTTTGCCTATACCGTTACTATTGAAAACCAAAGTAAAGACACGGTGCAGCTCACTGCTCGTAGTTGGAAAATCAAGGATTCCCTCAATAATACCGAAGTCGTGGAAGGCGAAGGAGTAATCGGCCAAAAACCGATATTGCTCCCGGGCGGAAAACATAGTTATACCAGCGGATGTCTTTTATACTCACCTTTTGGCGCCATGAAAGGTCACTATAGTATGGTCAACTTTACCACCACTCGAAAGTTCCGGGTTTCCATTCCGCTTTTTAATTTGAGCGCGCCTTTCTCTATGAATTAGAGAAAAGCCCTCTAAACCCACAATGCATCTGCGTTCTGATTTACTGCTTACTGAAAACTGAATTACTGACCCTTCCTTTTTGCAAATCTTCATAACGCATTTCAACGGTTTCTTTATTCTTTACAATTTGGGTAATACTTTTTGTTTTTATGAAACCGCGGTCCATAATTAGGTTACTGTTTAGATCACCTTCGCCTGCGGTTTTATGGAATTGAAGAATTTCTTCTTCAGAAGGTTTTATCGTTTTAAACAAAAATTCTGAAAACCATAGTTCGCGCTTTTTTTTAAGATTTTCTGGGTATAATGGTGAAGAGGACCATATTTGCGTGGCTAAAGGTTCTTGTGAAAAATGATAATCCAAACCATCCCAAACCAATTGAAACAATTGAACTTCGGTTTTCCATTCAATTATGATTGCGGTAAATGGCTCTATATCATTGAAATCGTACTTTTCAATTTCCGTTTTCAAATCATCACTTTTCAGTAAATCTTTTACAACCAAACCTCTGCTCTTTCGGTAAAAAGGTTTGCGCTTATGGGCAACAAACCCACCGTTCATTAAAGTTACAGCTCTTTTCTTTTCGCTTATCCCAATCCAAGTTCCTCCCGCAACGCCATCTTTCGGATAAAGCAATTGCACACCTTCCTCTTCATATATTTTTGGTGGAAATGTTTCACGGCCCGGAGTTTCATCGCGGTTAGAAGTCAGTATAAAATCGTTTTTGGATTTAGGAATGAAAGTTATAGTACACATTCTAAAAGAGTATTCAGTGTTCAGTGGGAGTTTTCAGTAAAGCTACTAAATAATATAAATTTTGACCTTAAATAAGTAAAAGTTTATTCTTTTATACGACTAAAACTGCCTACTGCAACTGCCAACTGAACACCAAAAAAATCGTACCTTTGCAATCTTTATAAACAGATAAACAAAATAGTTATGGGAAATGGATTTTTTGAAGTACCAATCGCCGTAAATGAGCCTATAAAAAGCTATGCGCCAGGTTCAACAGAACGAGATGAAGTACTTGAAACTTACAGAAAAATGTATAAGGCAAAAATAGAAGTGCCTTTATTTATCAATGGAAAAGAGGTTAAAACCAAAGAAACCGCTACTATGTCTCCTCCGCACGACCATAAACACGTGTTGGGAACCTATCACAAAGCAACCAAGAAAAATGTGGAAGAAGCAATTGCCACTGCTTTGGAAGCCAGAAAAAAATGGGCAGTAATGCCTTGGGAACAGCGCGCAGGTATTTTTCTACGAGCCGCCGAATTGCTTGCCGGACCTTACCGCGCAAAGATGAACGCTGCTACCATGCTGGCCCAGTCAAAAAATATTTATCAAGCCGAAATAGATGCCGTTTGTGAACTTATAGACTTTTTAAGGTTCAACGTTCAGTATATGACCGAGATCTATGCTGAGCAGCCAGAATCTACTTCAGCTGCCTGGAACCGAATTGAATACAGACCTTTGGAAGGTTTTGTTTATGCAATTACTCCTTTCAATTTTACGTCTATTGCTGGAAACCTTCCTGCAAGTGCTGCTTTAATGGGCAATGTAGTGGTTTGGAAACCGAGCAACACCCAAGTATATTCCGCAAAAGTTATTATGGATGTTTTCCGTGAAGCAGGAGTTCCTGCTGGCGTAATCAATATGGTTATGGGTGATGCCGCTATGATTTCGGACACGCTTATGGCGAGCCCAGATTTCTGCGGGGTTCACTTTACTGGTTCTACTGGAGTTTTTCAAGGAATTTGGAAAAAGATTGGCGACAACATAAAAACCTACAAAACCTATCCACGCATTGTGGGCGAAACGGGTGGAAAGGATTTTATTGTTGCCCATAAATCCTCAAACCCTAAACAAGTTGCAACCGCAATGAGTCGTGGCGCTTTTGAATATCAAGGCCAGAAATGTAGTGCCGCGAGCCGTTGCTATATTGCTAAGAGTATTTGGAAAGACGTTGAAAAATATTTAATTGATGATATCCGCTCCTTTAAAATGGGAACTCCAGAAGATATGGGCAACTTTATAAACGCCGTTATTAGCGAAAGTTCTTTTGATAAACTTGCAAAATATATTGATGCAGCCAAAAAAGACAAAAGCGTTGAAGTTATAGCAGGTGGAAATTATGACAAGAGCAAAGGTTACTTTATTGAACCTACAGTAATTGTTGTGAAAGATCCAAAATACACAACAATGTGTACCGAGCTTTTCGGCCCTGTGCTTACAGTGTATGTTTATGACGACAAGAAGTGGGAAGAAACCCTGCACTTGGTTGATGAAACCAGTGAGTATGCCTTAACGGGAGCAGTTTTCAGTGAAGATAGATATGCTTTGGAAGAAGCTGTTAAGATTCTTGAAAACGCTGCCGGTAACTTCTATATCAACGACAAACCTACGGGAGCCGTTGTGGGTCAACAACCTTTTGGTGGTGCTCGTGCCAGTGGTACCAATGATAAAGCAGGAAGCAAACAAAACCTATACCGATGGATTTCGCCAAGAATGGTGAAGGAAACCTTTGTTTCGCCTACTAATTATCGATATCCGTTCTTGGGATAAACTTTCAATTCATTTCATAAAAAAACCCGTTCCAAGAAAATCTGGAACGGGTTTTTCATTTTTTAAGGGAACATCTATTAATAGTAAATTTTAGTTTCGCCCAAGGCAGCGTGTTGCGAGTTTTTGGCACTATTATCAGCCTTTACAACCATTACAACAAAGCTTAAATTTTGAGCATTGTAAGTAGATGGAACCGTAAAAGTATAGGTCTTTTTATATTCTTGGTAAGCAGTTGTTTCTGGAATGTTATCTCCAAACAGGTTGGAAAGTGAATTACGCAATGCGTCATCGTGAATGAAACCTACAATTGGATTACCCATTCCGAAATAAGGGCTGTTCGGGTTACTATTAAAATAATTGACCTGATCTGCAACAATTCCACTTTCCAATAAATATACTACCAGTTTATCACCTGGCTCGGAACCATTTCGGTAAACCACTTTTGCATCTACAGTAAGTGTAGAACCATTAATTTGTGAACTGATAGCAACGGAAAGATCTGTCTCTAAACCAGCAATACTTGTAACGACGTCATAATCATATAAAAGAGAATTAGGAATAGAATTCCAAGTAACGGTTCTGTTTAACTGTGTTTGTGGGAAACTATCAGGTACACCAAATTCAGCCTGTAGATCATCAACTTGTGGAAAATCCATAGGATCTGGTGGGCCAATTGAACTTTCATGGATGGCAACAACCGAAACGTGAGGAGTCAGTTTTCTTATAGAATCAATGGCTGCTAAAGCTTTTAAGCAATAGCCGCACCACGTTCCTGTATAATCTTCCAACACTACATTTCTTTTAGGAATATAAACCGAAAAGTTCTTTTTTGCAGTTGTGTATGTTGCACCATTTACCAAATATTCGGCATAAACTTCAAAAACTCCTTCGGTGGTTGAGGAATAGGTAAATCCGGTAATTGCGGCGTTATTCACATAAAAAGTAGCATCTGCTGCAGTGTTGTTTCCAAATGAATCAAGCAACCCAAAAGTAATGGTCTGGTTGTTCATTGCTCTGGTAACATCCAAAGTTAATGCGCGTTCGGTCTCGGAAATCACTTCAAAATTAAGAACATTGCTAACAGCGCTTCCGTAAACAGCTTTTACGGCAAATGCTCCCGTAGCTGAAAAGGTGTATGAATTGCCCGGAATTTCAGAATCGTTTACATATAATTTTGAAGAAGAAGTATAATCTTCGCCATCACTACCAGTAATGGTAAAAGTTACCATTCTATCTAAAGGTATAACTTCCGGCTCGTTATCGCCAGTATCGCTTTTTAGGGTTATAGAAAGATTTTCCGAAGGGACTCCAAGCGGATCTTCTTTTTTGCTGCATCCAACGATAGCTATAAATGCAAAAAGAAACAAAATTTTAAAGTAGGGATAGGTTTTCATAAAGAATAAATTAATAAATAGTGGGCTAATATAACGCATTTATAAAAAAGGCACAGTTTTGGAATGTTAAATCCATAACTTTCAGCAATACAAATTTAAGTTTTTATTAAAAATAACTTAATATTGCTTCACTTTAATTAATAATTAATATTTATTGGATGAAAAAATTACTCCCCCTTCTACTCGCTTTGGTTACTTTCAGTGCCATTGCACAAAATGATTTACCGAAAATTGATATGACCACCTTAGACGGCAAACCAATCAACTCAAATGATTTATCTACGGACAACAATGTAATTGTAGTCTCTCTTTGGGCCACGTGGTGCGTTCCGTGCATAAAGGAACTGGATGCCATCAGTGAAATATATGCAGATTGGCAGGCAGAAACAAATGTAAAGCTTTACGCAGTTTCCATTGACGATAGCCGTGGCGTGAAACGCGTAAAACCTTTGGTAAACGGAAAAGGTTGGGACTACACCGTACTCTTGGATACTAACAATGATTTTAAACGCGCCGTGGGTGCCGCCACTGTACCATTGACTCTTTTGGTGAAAAACAATCAAATTGTTTACAGACATTCTGGCTACAGCCCAGGGGCAGAGATGGAACTTTATGAAAAAATAAAGGAGTTTTCCGCAGCCAATTAATAAAATTTACCAACCAAACCTAAACAATGAAAAAACTTATCCTTGGGAGCTTTATGTTTATGGGCTTCCTTTCCTTTTCGCAAGACAATGGCTACTTTTTTGGTGGCCTTGAGTCAAACTCACAATGGCTCGTGCCAGATGATAAAATTGGTTTCGATGCTCCAGAAGATCGATTTAGAGCCAACAATTATGTGCAATTTAATTATTCACTGGGAAAATTTACA
>DAIMFZ010000079.1:2051-10557 GCA_036724225.1 Aequorivita sp. | reverse complement strand
TTCGCTTTCAGAATCCAACAAAAGTTGTATCAGTTCAATTTTTTCTGCTTCAAGGTTCATTTGAAAATCTATTATTGAACTAAGATAATAAATTACTTAACTACCTCCGCATAAAGATCAAAATCTTCAGCGGCAGTGATTTTTACGTTGAAAAATTCACCAGTTCGCAGATAGTCTTCTTCAGCATTTATCAAAACTTCGTTGTCCACATCTGGGCTGTCAAATTCAGTTCTGCCCACAAAATAACCGCCTTCTTTTCGGTCAATAACTACTTTGAATTCCTTGCCTATTTTTTGTTGGTTAAGTTCCCACGAGATCTGGCTTTGAATTTCCATAATTTCATTGGCGCGGTTCATTTTTACTTCTTCGGGCACATCGTCTTCTAAATTGTAGGCGTGTGTGTTTTCTTCGTGAGAATAGGTAAAGCAGCCCAAACGCTCAAAACGCATCTCTTTTATCCATTGTTTTAGGGTTTGAAAATCTTCTTCGGTTTCACCAGGATAGCCAACGATCAAAGTAGTACGTATTGCCATTTCGGGAACTGCAGCCCTAAATTCTTCCAACAATTTTGTGGTTTTAGCTTTAGTAGTTCCACGGCGCATCGACTTCAAAATTGAATCGGAAATATGCTGTAACGGAATATCCAAATAATTACAGATTTTGGGCTCGTTGCGCATCACTTCCAAAACGTCCATCGGGAAACCCGTTGGAAAAGCGTAATGTAAACGGATCCATTCAATGCCTTCAACCTTTGCGAGTTTTTGAAGCAGTTCTGCAAGGTTTCGTTTTTTGTACAAATCAAGTCCGTAATAAGTTAAATCCTGTGCGATCAAAATCAATTCTTTCACCCCTTTTGCTGCAAGTTTTTCGGCCTCAATAACCAAATCTTCCATTGGGGTGCTTCGGTGTTTTCCGCGCATAATCGGTATTGCGCAGAACGAACACGGGCGGTCACAGCCTTCGGCAATTTTAAAGTAGGCGTAGTTTTTTGGAGTTGTTGTCACTCGTTCCCCAATCAATTCGTGTTTGTAATCCGCACCCAAAGCTTTCAACAAACCAGGAAGTTCGGTAGTGCCAAAATACTCATCCACATTCGGGATTTCTTTTTGCAATTCCGGTTTGTATCTTTCCGAAAGGCAGCCTGTAACGAAAACTTTATCGACCAATCCTTCCTCCTTTTTTTGAACGTATTCCAAAATTGTATTGATGCTTTCTTCCTTCGCATTATTAATAAATCCACAAGTATTGATCACCACAATATTGCCTTCCTCTTCGTGCACCACTTCTTTGTTACTGGCGCGCAGTTGGCCCATCAAAACCTCACTGTCATACACATTTTTGGAGCAACCGAGAGTTACTACGTTTATTTTGTTTTTCTTTAATGTTTTGGTACGCATAAGCCCCCTAACCCCCAAAGGGGGAATTTGTTTGTTATTAATAATTAATATAATGCCAAATCATACTATTATTGACTGACAGATTCAAAATATTGAATATTGAACATTGAATATTGAATATTGAATATTTAAAAACGTGCAAAGATACAACCATTTTAAACCATTTCAACAATGAATGGTCAAAGCTGAAACACAAACTTATGAAGCCTTTCTTTTCAATACTTTTATTGCTATTGGTCTTTTTCTCAGGGTGTTCACAAGCTGATGAAACCACAGAAACCACTTTAACAGTGCCCTATTTTCCACCTATCAATTCTGAAGTTTGGGAAACTATTAGCCCAGAATCCTTAAACTGGAACACTGCATTTCTTCCCGAACTTAAAAATTATTTAGACGAAAAACATACCGACGCTTTCATTATTTTGAAGAATGGACGCATCGTTGTGGAGTATTATTTTAATGGTTTTACTTCCGCAACACCGCACGCTTGGAACTCTGCAGGAAAAGCACTTACGAGCGTTGTAACTGGAATTGCAGAACAGAATGGCTATTTGAAGTTAGACGATTCCACCACAGAATATTTGGGGCCGGGCTGGACCGTAATGACGCCCGAACAGGAAGCTGCAATCACAATTCGTCATCAGCTCACAATGACTTCCGGTGGCGATTACAACGTTCCCGACACCGCTTGCACCGACCCTGAGTGTTTGCAATATTTAAACGATGCGGGGACTTTTTGGTTTTATCACAACGCTTTTTACAGTTTGCTCCAACCCGTATTGGATGCAGCAACTCCTAATGGTTTTGATACGTATTTTGAAGAAAAACTGAAAAACCCAATTGGGATGACGGGCGCTTGGTTGCAATTTGGCTACCAACGTGTGTTTTTGAGCAATGCCCGTTCCATGGCGCGTTTTGCGATATTGAACCTCAATCGCGGCAAATGGGATGGCACACAATTATTAAACGAAAATTATTTTCAAGCAATGACGAATACTTCACAGCAGCTCAACAAATCATACGGTTACTTGTGGTGGCTGAACGGCAAGGAGAGCTTTCGGCTACCGCAGAGTACGCTTGAATTTCAAGGGAAATTAATCCCAAATGCACCTGATGATCTCATCGCAGCTTTGGGAAAAGACGACCAAAAATTATATATCGTTCCCAGTCAAAACCTAATAGTAATCCGTATGGGTGATGATGCCGGAAATTCGGTTCCGGGCCCTTCGGGTTTTGACAATGAGCTTTGGGGAAAGTTGGGAGAATTGTTTAATTATTGAGAAAACTTCATTTTAGGCTTATCTATTACCTCTTTCACTGAAAACTGCCTACTGCAACTGAACACCGCAACTTTTTTTAAGTAACTTTACACTTCTTAAAAATTCAATAATTATTTAAAGATGAAAAAAATAACTTTCCTGCTGGCCTTACTATGCGCCAGCTTTTTGTATGCCCAAAAAACAATGACACCTGAACTTTTATGGCAGGTGAAAAAAGTAAGCCCGATGGGCATTTCCACTGACGGAAAACAACTTTTTTACAAGGTTTCCACACCAAATATGGAAGCCAATAGCTTTGATTCAAAATATTACGCAATGCCAGTGACCGGTGGCAATTTCGCCGAAATCTCCAAAGATGAAGCGAAGGTTACGGACAAAAAACTTTCCTTAAACGGACAATATCTTTTAATGAACAAGGCCGTTCACGTGAAAGATGTGGCAGGGAAAGATATTTACAAAGATTTACCAAAAAGCGATGCCTACGTTTACACTTCTTTGGACTATCGCCATTGGGACACTTGGAACGACGGCAGCTACAACCACGTTTTTTATAAAGATGTAAAAACGGGAGCCGAAACTGACATCACGCCAGAGCAACCATATTATACACCACAAGCCCCTTTTGGGGGCGACGAGGATTATGTTTGGGGGCCTAAGGGTGAAAACATTTACTACGTAAGTAAGAAAGTAGCTGGAACAGATTATGCTATTAGCACCAATACTGATATCTATAAATACAACTTAGCCAGTAAACAAACCGAAAATATTACCGAAGAAAACAAAGGTTACGACACCCAACCAGCATTTTCAAAACAAGGTGCACTAGCTTGGCTACAAATGAAAACCCCAGGTTATGAAGCGGATAAAAACGATATTATTGTACTTCAAGACGGCGTTAAACAAAACCTGACCTCACAATGGGATGGAACGGTGAACGGGTTTATTTGGGCAAGCAACAATAAGGATATTTACTTTACCGCTCCTATTGACGGAACCATTCAGATTTTTAAAGTGGATCATCCCGGAAAAACAAAAAAAATGGCGGTTGTTGAACAACTTTCCCAAGGTCAATTTGACGTTACGGGCATTGTTGCCGAAAACAACGGCCAACTAATTGTTACGCGTACCGATATGAACCACGCTTCCGAAATTTTTTCTTTTGACTTAAAGAACAAAACTTTTAGACAACTTACCCAAGTAAATAATGAATTCTACGGAAAACTAGATTTGCCAACAGTTGAAAAAAGAATGGTTACAACTAAAGACGGCAAACAAATGTTGGTTTGGGTAATTTTACCTCCAAATTTTGACAAAAACAAAAAATATCCAACCTTGCTTTATGCTCAGGGCGGGCCACAATCTGCTTTGTCTCAATTTTATTCCATTCGTTGGAATTTTCAGTTGATGGCTTCGGAAGGATATATTATAGTAGCACCAAACCGTCGCGGAATGCCCGGCCACGGTGTGGAATGGAACGCCGAGATCAGCGGTGATTGGGGTGGCGGTGCCATGCAGGATTATTTGGATGCTATCGACGATGTTTCCAAAGAACCGTATGTAGATAAAAATCGTCTTGGCGCAATTGGCGCAAGTTTTGGTGGCTATTCTGTGTATTGGCTTGCTGGAAATCACGAAGGACGTTTTAAAACTTTCATCGCCCACGATGGCGTTTTTGACACGCGTTCTATGTATGGAACCACCGAGGAATTGTTCTTCGTAAACCACGATATGGGCGGTGCATATTGGGATAAAAGCAATGCAACCGCGCAAAGATCTTTTAATGAATTTAACCCGATTTCGTATGTTGATAGATGGGACACCCCAATAATGATAATTCAAGGTGGAAAAGATTACCGCGTACCCATTGAACAAGGTTTGGAGGCTTTTCAAGCTGCACAATTAAAAGGAATAAAAAGCAAATTGCTCTATCTTCCCGAAGAGAATCACTGGGTACTTCAACCTCAAAATGCACTTGTTTGGCAACGTGAGTTTTTTAGTTGGTTGAAGGAAACGCTATAAAAAGACGTAAGACCGCTTCGCTAAAAGACGTAAGACCGCTTCGCTAAAAGACTTAAATCTAAAAACTAAAAAATGTCAACAACCTCTGTGGAAAAATTAATTTTTTCAACTTTTCTAATGTTGCATATATGTCTTTCAGTGATCTTGAAATTAAACTTCAATAAGTAAAATTAAGGGTATAAAATTTTTATATTTGCACCTCGAAAATTATATTTTTGACATATTGATATCAAAAAACAAGTTCGCAATTCGTCAATGTGGATTGTATAAATTAACAGATGACTTGCTGTGATTGGGCTGGAAAGATTTCACCCAAATCCAGCTAAGTCACAAAAAGTTAAACTTCCCGTTTAACTTTTTGTGTTTAAAGCATTTCTAAAACTGCTTTAAACACTTTGAAAAATTAAGTATCTACCCGGGTGCTGGAATTGGTAGACAGGCATGGTTGAGGGCCATGTATCCTAAGGATGTGTGGGTTCAAGTCCCATTCCGGGTACAATTTTTCTACTGTGTTTAGAGAATTTCAATTTTATCTAAACAAATTCACTTCCTTTTAGTATTTTCACACAGTCATATTAAAGTACACTTCTTTGGTCAAAAATCAATTTGGTATAAAGGATCTCGAAAACCTTTCAAACGTTAAGGCCCACACCATACGCATTTGGGAGAAGCGCTACAACCTCCTAGAACCGGACCGTACCGATACCAACATCAGAAAATACAACCTTGAAAACCTTAAAAAATTACTAAACATTGCTTATCTATACAACGCTGGGCATAAAATTTCAAAACTTGCAAGCATAGATTCAACACAGATTAAAGCATTGATAAATAAAAACATCAATGCTCTGGATCCTGAATATACACGCAATATATTCAAATCAATAATGCTGGAATTTGATGGGGAACTTTTTGATGAAACCCTTAAGAAATTATTGGAGCACAAAACCTTTCGTGAAATTTTTTCATTTGTATTTGTGCCGCTGCTCAACGAAACTGGCATATTGTGGCATTCGGGGACTATTGATCCTTCGCACGAACATTTTATTTCAGAAAAAATAAAGCATTCCATTATACTGCACAGCAACACCTTTCAAAAAACAACAGAAAGGGAAACTTCAAAAACTTTTGTTCTTTATCTTCCACATGATGAAATCCACGAAATAGGCCTTTTGTATGCAAATTATGAACTTCTTTCCGCAGGTTTCAAAACCATCTATTTGGGTGCAAGTATTCCGTTAGAATGTCTGAACAACGTTCTCAAAAATAAAAACGAGGTCATTTTCATCACCTATTTTACCGTATGTCCAGAGCAGGACCAAATTGAAAAATATCTAAACGAATTTCAGCGCAGTGTTTCTACAAAAAAACCATGCGAATTGTGGGTTTTAGGGCGTAAAACAAAAAAGAATACCCCACACAGCAAAAATATCCGTTTCTTCAATGATTTGAAGTTGTTTACAAAAGAACTTGAAAATCCATAAATACGCTTCAAATAAAAATTATACTCAAATTCTCAAAAAAACCAACAATTAAAATTATATAAATTTCATTTTTGTTTAGATAGAATGTAAGTTTGTTAAACAGAATGAAAAAAAATATTGCAGTTATTGGTTCCGGTTTTTCGTCGCTCGCCGCTTCGTGCTATTTGGCACAAGCGGGAAACAAGGTGACTATTTACGAAAAAAACGAAACCATTGGCGGTCGTGCACGACAGTTCAAAAAAGCTGGATTTACATTTGATATGGGTCCAACCTGGTACTGGATGCCCGATGTCTTCGAGCGTTTTTTCAATGACTTCAGGAAAAAGCCATCCCAATTTTATGAGCTAGAAAAGTTAAATCCGGCTTACCGTGTTTTCTTTGGAACGGATGATTATATAATTATTGAAGACACAATCGAAAAAATTTGTGCAGCTTTTGAAAAAGAAGAATCTGGAAGCTCCCCAAAACTTAAGGAATTTATGGCCCAAGCAATGGACAATTACAATATTGCCATTAAAGATTTGGTTTACAAGCCTGGCGTTTCGCCGATAGAGCTGGTAACCCCAACAACAACGAAAAAAATTGGGCAATTTTTCAGTACCATCAGCAAAGAGGTCCGTAGCGAATTCAAAAACCCAAAACTTATTTCGATCTTAGAATTTCCTGTTTTGTTTTTAGGTGCCAAACCTTCTAAAACCCCTGCTTTTTACAACTTTATGAACTATGCAGATTTTGGGCTCGGCACCTTTCACCCAAAAAAAGGAATGTATTCCGTAGTCAATGGAATGAAAGAGCTTGCCGAGGAATTGGGTGTAACAATAAAGGCTAAACAAAAGGTCGAAAAAATTATAGTCGAAAATGGAAAGGCCACTTCAATCATAGTAAATGGTGAAAAAATTAATGCGGATGTAGTTTTAAGCGGAGCTGATTATCACCACTCCGAAACCTTGCTTGATATAAAATTTCGGCAGTATTCTGAAAACTATTGGCAAAAGAAAACCTTTGCCCCGTCAGCATTGCTTTTTTACGTGGGTTTCAGCAAAAAGATAGCAAATGTGGACCACCATACTTTGTTTTTCGATGTTGATTTTGAAAAACACACCGAAGAAATATATGATGTGCCGCAATGGCCGGAAGAGCCACTTTTTTATGCCAGCTTTCCTTCCAAAACTGATGAAACCCTTTCACCGGAAGGCAAAGAAGCGGGAATTTTCTTGATTCCTTTAGCACCTGGACTGGATGATATACCCGAAACCCGCGAGGAATATTTCGATAAAATAATAACCCGATTTGAAAAAACCACCAACCAAGAGGTCAAAAATTACGTTATATTTAAAGAGTCTTTTTGCATCAACGATTTCATTTCAGATTACAACAGTTATAAAGGAAATGCTTACGGGCTTGCAAATACACTTCTACAAACGGCCTTTTTGAGACCAAAACTGAAAAGCGGGAAAGTGAAAAACCTGTTTTTTACAGGGCAATTAACCGTGCCAGGGCCGGGAGTGCCCCCAGCCCTTATTTCAGGAAAACTGGCGGCGGGACTTATAGAAAAAGAAAACCAAAATTGAAAGAACTCTTCGACATAGTATCTGAAAAATGCAGCAAAAAGGTTACTGAAACTTACAGTACTTCTTTTTCGTTAGCCACGCGAATGTTGGGCCCTTCCATTCGGCAGGATATTTACAATATTTATGGTTTCGTCCGCCTCGCAGACGAAATTGTGGATTCTTTTCACGATTATGAAAAAGAAATTCTTTTCAACCGTTTCGAAAATGCTTTGAATGAAGCTATGCAAGACCGCATTAGCCTCAACCCAATCTTGAATTCATTTCAAAAAACAGTTTATAAATACAATATCGAAAAAGAATTGATCCAAACTTTTATGGACAGCATGCGGTTGGATTTGACAAAAAGCACATATTCTATGGAAGAATTCAATGAGTATATCTACGGTTCGGCTGATGTTGTGGGACTGATGTGCCTAAAAGTTTTTGTGAAAGGAGATGAAGAAAAATACAATTATTTAAAAGAACCCGCAATGAATCTGGGTTCCGCATTTCAAAAAGTGAACTTTCTGCGCGACTTAAAGGAAGATTTTGATAATTTGAATCGAAACTATTTCCCAAATACGAACCTTAATGCTTTGGATGAAGTTTCAAAAGAAAAGATAATCCAGGAAATTGAAGAAAATTTCAACAATGGATATTTAGGCATCCTACTTTTGCCGCACGATGCGAAACTGGGGGTTTATATAGCGTATAGATATTACAGAAGATTACTGAAAAAACTACAACAAACTCCCGCAACCGAAATTAAAAATGCG
>DAIMFZ010000079.1:0-1951 GCA_036724225.1 Aequorivita sp. | reverse complement strand
AATGACAACAGTACTGTGGATATTGATTTTTACAACCACTTTCTGCTTTATGGAATTTATGGCGTGGTTTACGCATAAATACATTATGCACGGCTTCCTGTGGAAACTTCACAAAGACCACCATCACAAGGATCACGGCAGTTGGTGGGAGCGCAACGATTATTTTTTTCTATTTTATGCGTTAGTTAGCATCAGTTGTTTTGTCGGTTGGAGCTATTTCAGTTTTTGGGCCGGACTGCCACTTGGTTTGGGGATTTTCGCCTACGGACTCACCTATTTTTTAGTACACGACATTTTCATCCACCAGCGTTTTAAAATGTTCCGAAATAGCAATAATTGGTATGCCCATGGAATCCGGAGAGCGCACAAAATCCATCACAAGCATTTGGGAAAAGGTGAAAGTGAATGTTTCGGAATGCTTCTTCCGCCCTTAAAATATTTCAAAAAATAAGTTATGTGGCACCTTTATCTATTGCTTGACATTGCTTCGCTCAGTGTTCCTTTTCTTTTCAGTTTTCACCCAAAACTTAAGTTTTTTACGCTTTGGAAATACTTCATTCCAGCTACTTTTATAATGATGGCATTTTATATACCGTGGGACATCATTTTTACGCAAAACGGTTTCTGGGGCTTCAATGAAAAATATCTTTCGGGTATAAAATTTGCGGATTTACCTTTGGAAGAATGGCTCTTTTTCATCTGTATACCCTACGCTTGCCTTTTCACAATTTATGCTTTTAAGAATTTATTGCCGAAGTTTTCCTTTTCTAATAAAACCACCGCAGTTGCTTACTTTTCTTTGCAAACCGTTTTGTTAGTAACCCTTTTATACTTTTATAACCGCTGGTACACTGCCATAAATTTTGGCTATTCAATAGTTTTAATGGCTTTAGTCTATAATTATAAACGGGAAGCTTTAAAAGTTTTCTTCCCTGTATTCATCATTCTTTTAATTCCATTTTTTATTGTGAATGGATTTCTCACCGGCAGCTGGATCCACGAAGAAGTGGTTTGGTACAACAATTCCGAAACCCTTGGAATACGAATAGGCACCGTACCCATTGAAGACAGTATATATGCACTTGGAATGCTGCTAACGGTTTTTGTTTTGATGGAGAAATTTAGGGAAAAATACCCTTCAAAAATAAAAAAGATTCAAGAGTGAGTTTCTGAAAAAATCGGCAAATTAACTGTATTAAAATTTTATATGCAAGTGGTTGGCAATGTAAAACAATACAGATTTTATACTACATTTAAACCTAAAATCACGATTATTTATGATACATCCCAAAACGGAACTGAAACTAATAAGCAATGAAATTGGTTACGGCGTTGTTGCCAAAGAATTTATACCCGCAGGAACCATTACATGGGCTCTGGACGATTTGGACCGCGAATTTACCCCAGTTCAACTCAGAAATATGAATCCGTTATATCAAAAAATTCTCGACACATATTGCTACCGAAACAACAAAGGAAACTTGGTGCTCTGTTGGGATTACGGCCGCTTCGTAAACCACAGTTTTAAAAGCAACTGCCTTTCTACCGCTTATGATTTTGAAATTGCAATCCGCGATATTCAACCAGGTGAAGAACTGACGGATGACTACGGCTATTTAAACGTTTCAGAGCCTTTTAGGGGAATAGACGAAGGAACAAAGCGCAAAACAGTTTATCCCGACGATCTTTTAAACCATTATCAAACTTGGGACAAAAAGCTCATCAAAAATTTTTCAAAAATAATCAACGTAGAACAGCCTTTAAAACAACTTATCGCTCCAAAAGTATGGGATGAAATCGTTGAAATTTCCAAAGGGAAAAAAGAAATGGAATCTATTTTGAAAAATCATTTTGCTGGTTAATTCTTAAAGATCATTCAACGAGAAGATTATCTAAAAGCGTTCGCATTTTTTCGCTGTTCCAATCGGCCGCGCCTTCTTCGTCAATAACA
>DAIMFZ010000078.1:7154-10875 GCA_036724225.1 Aequorivita sp. | reverse complement strand
ACTATTGGGTTTTTCTGTGTAACGTTTGTAATATTTTCCCCACCTACATAGATTTCAAAATTAGTTGAAAAAACTTTTGTAACCTGCGCATTCAAAGTGGAAACGGAAGGTGAAAACTCTGAAAGACCAATGGTGTTCAAATAATTTTCTGTGGAAGCAAATCGCTGTTCGCCCACATAGTTGAATGTAGCGTCAAACTTCCAGTTACCTCCATTAGTACTTTGAGGTGTTTCATAGGAAGCATTTGCAAAAAAACGATGGTTCGGCGTTAATGGGGTTTGCTTTTTTCCACTTAAATAAGTGGTTTCAACATCGTAAAATTTGTATGCCATCCGAAGGTCAAAATGTTCAAAAATATTATAATTGAACTCCGCTTGAAAATTATTGGAATAACTCTCGCCATCTAAATTATAAAAAATTATTTCCGAGGGATTTTCCCAATCAACCACAATTTGGTTCACAAAATCAGTTCTGTAAAAATCAACAGTAATATCTGCTTTTCTGCTGAAGATGTTGAAACCTTGCATATACGAAACACCGTAATTCCAAGCAATTTCAGGTTCCAGTCCATAAATATTTCCGCTCTTGCCCAAAATATTCAAGCTTCGTGAAGTGGCAAAAAAACTTTGATTTTCAGCAAAAATATTCGCACTTCGTTTTCCCCTTCCTGCAGAAATCCGGAAAGCAGATTTGTCCCAAGGTGTATAGCGTAAATGGAAACGTGGCGTTAAGAAAGTCCCCAAGGTATTGTGAACATCGGCGCGGATTCCCGCACTGAAATTCAAATTGCCAAGATTGTCAAAATTGTATTCAAAAAACGCTCCGACAGAGTTTTCAACCCTTCCGAAATTTTCGGTCAGCACCAATTCATCATAACTGTCATAAGTTGCGCTCAGCCCCGTTTTCATCTTGTGCCGCGAATCGCTGATGATGGAGTTGTAAAGCAAATTTGCATACAGACTATTCTGCTGAATGTTGTAATCATTCAACCCAAAATAGGACTCTTGGTTGTGATGGCTATACGCAAGTTGAAGCCCACCCGTTTGCCACGGAATATCGGGATTTACGAAACCGAATTTCCCCGAAACATCAAAACGTTGTGTTTTTATCTCGCTGCCCCAAGCGTCTGTGGTTCCACGGTCCTTCTTTGAATCATAAAAGGTTTGTCCGGTCTGTTTTTCATCGTTCAAATACCGAAAGTTGAAAAATCCAACATACCCGTTTTCTTGGTCGGTGTATTGCCATCGGTTCATCACGTTCACTTGCTGCATCAATGGAGCGTCCAAAAAAGTATCGTTGTTTTTGTCAAATTCCGTTTCGCGCATATTTCCGTGAATGTACAAGCCCGTACTCCATCGTTCACTTACTTTTGTGTTAAGATGTGTATTCAACTCAAAACGTCCATTTCCTGCACCATAAGCATTTACAAAAAGTTTATCGTCTGTGGTGGGTTTTTGCAATTCGGCGTTTATTTGTCCGGCGATGCTTTCATAACCGTTCACAACACTTCCGGCACCTTTGGTAATCTGGATACTTTCCACCCAGGTTCCAGGAATAAAACTCAAACCATACGTCTGTGAAGCACCGCGTATACTCGGCACGTTTTCAGTTGTAATCAAAATATATGGACTTGTTAAACCAAGCATTTTAATCTGTTTGGTTCCCGAAATAGCATCGGCAAAATTCACATCTATGGATGGATTGGTTTCAAAACTTTCTGCCAAGTTGCAACAGGCGGCTTTCAACAATTCGCCACTGCTCACGTTAATCACGTTTTGCGATTGCAGAAACGACCGTGAGCTCGCTTTTTGGCGTGCAGAAATATTGACCTCATCCAAATTAGCAATAGATTTCAAGGAATGATTTATTCTTCGTGGCGAAGCCACTGAAATGGTATCAGTTTTATATCCCACAAAACTGATGACCAGTTTTTTGTACTCGGGTTTATATAAAATTTCGAAATTTCCATCAAAATCTGTTACCGTTCCCACGGAAGTATTCAGCCAATAAACGTTTGCCCCGCCGAGCGGAACTTCATTGTTATCAATATTTTCAGTAATGTGCCCCTTTATTTTTTCCTGTGAAAAGACAAAGAGCGGAAGTACAAAAAGTATATGGATTATATTTTTCATTTAGTCAATTTTTGCGGTTCGCAACCGAAGTGCATTTGCAATCACCGAAACCGAACTGAAACTCATTGCTAGCGCAGCAATCATAGGTGATAATAAAATTCCGAAAAACGGATAGAGCACTCCCGCGGCAATGGGCACGCCAAGAGTGTTATAAATCAAGGCGAAAAATAGGTTTTGTTTTATGTTGCCCATTACTTTTTCACTTAAATGAAAAGCTTTCACGATGCCGTGCAAATCGCCTTTTACCAATGTAACGCCAGCACTTTCAATGGCAACATCAGTTCCGGTGCCCATCGCAATGCCTACATCACTTTTTGCCAAAGCTGGCGCATCGTTTATTCCGTCTCCGGCCATAGCTACTTTTTTACCTTCAGCTTGTAGTTTTTCAACTACTTTCAGTTTGTCCTGCGGAAGCATTTCAGCTTTAAAATCTGCAAGGTTTAATTCTGAAGCAACGGCTTTTGCAGTGTCGTGATTATCGCCAGTGAGCATTATAACCTGTATTCCTTTTTTCTGAAGTTCGGCAATGGCTGCTTTACTGTTTTCCTTTATTTTATCGGCAATCACAACATAACCCACAACCTTTCCTTCCACGGAAAGCATTGGTACGGTTTTGCCTTTTTTCTGTTCTTCTGAAATTTCTTTTTGAAGTACTTGGGAAATGTCCGCCCCTGCTTCTTCCATCATCTTTTCGTTACCGAGCGCTACTTTCTTTCCGTTGACATTTCCAGTAACACCTTTACCAGTAACCGAATTGAAATCAGTTGTTTTTAAAACTTCAGTATTCTTTTCCTTTCCATATTTTACGGTAGCATCAGCCAAAGGATGTTCACTGTTCTGGTTGAGGGAAACTATATATTGAAGAACTTCTTCTTCCGAAAAATCTTCCGCAGCCCCTACCTTTTCAACGGAAGGTTTTCCTTCTGTGATAGTACCGGTTTTGTCAATTATCAAAACCTCTATTTTGTTCAAATTTTCCAGCGCTTCAGCGTTTTTGATGAGGACGCCATTTTGGGCACCTTTTCCTACTCCAACCATTACTGACATTGGCGTTGCAAGACCAAGTGCGCACGGACAGGCAATTATCAAAACTGCAATGGCGTTTACCAATGCAAATACATATTTTGGTTCAGGACCGAAAACAGCCCACACAATAAAGGTAATCACCGAAATTAAAACTACAATTGGCACAAACCAGCCCGAAATTTTATCTGCCAATTTTTGGATTGGTGCGCGACTGCGGCTGGCTTTGTTTACCATTTCAATGATTTGAGAAAGCAGGGTATCACTACCTATCTTTTCGGCTTTCATCACAAAAGTCTGTTTCCCGTTTATGGTACCAGAGCTTATTTTATCACCTTCCCTTTTTGTAACGGGAACGGGTTCGCCGGTAATCATCGATTCGTCAATGGAGCTTTCGCCTTCGAGGATACTTCCGTCCACAGGTATTTTCTCGCCCGGTTTTACACGGAGTTTGTCGCCTACTACTATTTTATCAATCGCTATTGTTTCTTCTTTGCCGTCCACAATTCGCACTGCTTTGTTTGGAGCCAGTTTCAACAATTCCTTTACTGCGGAATTTGTTCTGT
>DAIMFZ010000078.1:0-7144 GCA_036724225.1 Aequorivita sp. | reverse complement strand
TCTGTTGTGCGCTCTGGCTTCTAAAACCTGCCCCATTAAAACCAAGGTGAGGATTACCGTAGCCGCTTCAAAATAAACGTGAACGGTGCCCATATGGGTTTTAAATTGGTCTGGGAAAAAATCTGGAAACAACATTCCAAATAAACTGAAGATCCAAGCCACCCCTGCACCAATTCCGATGAGGGTAAACATATTCAATTTCCACGTTTTTATGGACTTATAGGCCCGTTCAAAAAACATCCAGGTGGCGTAAAAAACCACTGGCAGCGAAAGACCGAATTGCACCCAGTTCCAATATTTAATCGGCATCCAATCGTACAATGGATTGTTTGGAATCATTTCAGACATCGCGATTATAAAGATGGGAAAAGTGAAAGCCACTGCGATCCAAAACTTGTTCAGCAATTTTTTATAGGTTTTGTTTTCGGCAGATTCGTCCACTTCCATTGGCACTAAATCCATCCCACAAATAGGGCAGGAACCAGGCTCATCTCGAACTATTTCCGGATGCATTGGGCAGGTATATTGGGTTGAAGAACTGTTTGAAGTTTTCGCCTCTTCCACCAAATCCATCCCGCAGACGGGACAATCGCCAGGTTTGTCGTAGGTTTTTTCACCTTCGCAGTGCATTGGGCAATAAAAGGTGCCTGAGCTATTTTGCTTCGCTCTTTTTTCTTCCTTTTTCATTTGGTGTTGCTGCGCCGCTTCAACGTCGTCGGGAAGGGAAATACTGTATTTGCCACCGTCTTCTTCCAAAGCTTTTTGGAAAACATTCAATGGAATATGTTTTTCCATTTCTATAACTGCTTCCGCTTTTTCGAGGTTTACCGATGCTTTTGAAACGCCTTCGATTTCGCTTAAAGTCTTTTCTACATGGCTTCGACAGCCGTTGCAGGTCATTCCGTGTATTTTATATGTATGTGTCATTATTATTCGATTTTAAATCTGTAATTCCGTTAATTGTTGCCCTAATTTTTTTAAGACACAACAAATTTACACTTCAAATTAATGAAATGTGACTACTTAAAGATTTATAAAATCAAATGAGGAAAGTCTCGTACAGTATATTGAAATCCCGTTCGAGGGGTGGCGGATTGTATTCCGCGAAGAAGGTTTTTTCTGTGGAAACTATTTCAACTTCCTGCAATACAAAGACGGAAACGAAAGTAGCTACAAGGGTTTTGTTCAGTTTTAAGTCAAACGAAGCTTTCGAAAAATTATCGTCTGTTTGAATTTTGGTTACATGGTTTTTGCAACAGTGGTGATCCTTTAGAACAACGGTTTTGTCGCCACAATCGGGAGCTGTTTCCTCCATTCCGCAGGAAAGAAGTTTTTTGCCCAAGGTAATTTCTGCCATCATTTCCATTCCACCGCAAAAGTGTTGCGAATAAGCAACACCGGAGCTGCTTGCAAGCATCAAAAGTGAAAGGAATATGGAGATAGTTTTTTTCATTGTACTGCAATAATACGAATATTATTTTGAAGATAATGAATTGACAAGTTGATGAGTTACAAAAAAAACAAAAGCCTAAAAACTTCCAAACTACTGACGACTGAACAATGATTACTGCGTACGGATTTCCGCATCAACCCTACCACATTTCAACATTTTATCACCGTAATAAGGGTTTAGGATTTCTCTACTGCTGCTTATCCAGTAAGCCCCTTTGTTGTTGAAAGCCATTGGGCAGAATTGTTTGTATAGCATTCCAGATTTTAAAGTGCCCTGAAGCATCGTTTCAATTCCTTTGCTCAAAGCTTCAAAATTTTCACGTTGAATTTTGATGTCCTCGGAACCTGAAATTGAAGCAACTGCATTTTGGGTGGCCGCATCAACGTTCTGTTCTTTGAATAAAAGTTCGAGTTTTGAAGCTTCAGCTGCGGTTTTGATGGGATCAGTGTTTACCAAACCTGCTTCCACTTGCAAATATTGTTCAAAAATGGCTTCCACTTTTGGGTCGTTAAATTCGGCCTCAGTTTTAGCTACTTCGTATACTTTTTGTGCAGTATTATCAACCGTTACCACTTCTGGCTCGGTTTGTTTCGTTTTGTCATTACACGATGAAATGACAAAGGCTGTAACTGCGAAGAAAATAAGTGCTGATTTTTTCATTTTAAATATAAATTTAGAGTTGCAAAGGTATCAAAATTTCATCGGGATTTGTACTTCTGAAAATAAAAAGCAGGTAGTAAGATTAACAAAAACAAGGGTTGGATAAGAAACCTGCGCACATAGAATAAACCCAAATGGCTGTGAGTTTCTTCCGAAGTAGAAACAATGAAACTAAATGCCGCGAAAAGCCCAACAAACAAGAATACGTAAAGTATTGCTGAAAGTTTTATGATTTCTCTATCCTTAAAAACTATCCAAAGTATTGCAAGGGAAATTATAGTATTCATAAAAAATCGAAATGATATACCTATCAAAAGTGCTGGCATATCCATTTTTGGAAGTGGTAGGGTTTTGTAATCCATTTTGAAAAACTCCAAAAGAGGATCGTAAAATAATGTGTCTTCATAAACCCTGATGAGTACTAAAAAACACGCAAGAATAACAATAGATACTATTTTTAACGACTTTTTCATTTTGCTGAAGTCGGTTTCAGCATCCGCACCCAAACCATCCAAAGAATAAAGACCATGCTATAAATTATGCCTGGAAAAACTACGGAATGCAATATATTTTCATACTGGGGGTATTTATAAAGTGCAATAGTAAGAATCACGATTCTAATGATATTCACTACATAAATCAATACAACACCAGCAAAAAGAAACAACAGTGTTTTTTTGAAATTTTCCGCGAAAGCGATAATAAAAGCCACAAATAAAATAATAACGCTTACGGAATTACAGCCTTCAACTATATTCACCGTGTATTTATTATTGATGGTTATCAACATTCCGTGATCTATAGAGTCGGGCGTTAAAACAGTGCTATACCCTAACCCATTAAGCACGGTGGCACTTTGTTTTGCAACAAGATTCGTAAGGTAATCTGGGAAATAGGAGCCGCTTTCGGAAAGTTTCAGATAGATTGAATAAAAAATTCCGAGAACTAAATAGGTTCCTATAAACAGGATTACAAAACGGATAACGGAATTATATTTTCTGAAGAGTTTTCTCAATTGCACTGGCTATTTTTTAACAAAAATACAGTATTTGTTTTTGGTGAATATAGCCCTTTTGAAATACTTTTACCAAAGTAATCAAGAACTGAAAAAAACCTATGTCCTTTTCACTTTTAAAACCAAAAATAAAAACCATCTTGGCAAACCACCGCGAAAGTAAGCATCAGCGTTTAAAGGAAGTTTGCGAACTGTTGCAATCGCAGATTGGTTATTATGACTGGGTGGGCTTTTATTTCGCAAATGAGGCTGAAAAAACACTTCACCTAAAAGCATTTGCAGGTGAACCCACGGACCATACAGTTATCCCTTTCGGAAAAGGAATATGTGGTCAAGTGGCGGTTTCCAATTCAAATTTTGTGGTGCCAGACGTGAAAGCGCAGAACAATTACATTGCGTGCAGTATGTACGTAAAGGCTGAAATTGTTGTTCCTCTTTTTAAAGAAGGAAAAAACATTGGGCAGATAGATATCGATTCGCACGTGGAAGATCCATTTTCAGAGGAAGATGAACGATTTTTGGAATGGGTGACCTCTGAAGTTGCTGAAATACTTTAAATAGCTGAAGAAATATTTAGGTGCAACTTCTTCGAAAATCACAAATTACAAGCAACAAATTCCAAAACTTCCAGATTATTCGGTTGGAATTTGGAATTTGAAAGTTTGATATTTTTTGTTATTTGGAATTTAAAAATTTTGGAATTTGCGAAGCTTTACATTCCCGTCCTAATCGCCTCCACCGGATCAAGTTTTGAAGCTGAAATGGCCGGAAGAATTCCTGAAATCAAACCAATAGCAGCACTTATTGCCGTACCAATAAACATATTCCACGGTGATAAAACGAATTCAAAATCGCCCGTAAATTGGGACGCAAGTATGGAAACTATGAACACTAAAAACAACCCAATCAAACCTCCAATTACTGCAAGAATTATTGCTTCAAACAAAAATTGAAAAAGAATAAATTTATTTTTTGCGCCCAATGATTTTTGAATTCCTATTAAATTAGTGCGTTCCTTCACACTAACGAACATAATATTAGCAATTCCGAATCCTCCAACCAGCAGTGAAAATCCACTGATTATGAGCCCGATTATATTCATACTCCCCGTGATATTATCGATAAAATCTGCAAATCCTTGCATTTGGTTAATGAAAAAGTTGCTTATTTCATCTGGTTTCAAACCTCGTTTCATTCGAAGTTTCTGATCTAGAACGGCTTTAAATTCGGCGTCGTCTACTCCTTTTTCAGGTTTAACAACAATTTGAGGGAAGGTGGTTTTATTGTTGTCGCCATAAATTCGCCGTACCACATTTACCGGCATCCAAATGGAAGTGTCCTTTGAATTTCCAAAAAGGCCCGCACCTTCTTTCTTCAAAACTCCAATAACGTTAAATTTTCTTCCGTAAATCCGAACTTCTTTCCCTATAGCAGTTGCTGCATCCCCAAACAACTGATTCGCAATTTCATCACCCAAAACCACTACCATTGAACCGCTGTTCGATTCGGAACCGTTAAAAAACCGTCCCTCAGAAAGTTTCAATGCTTCAATGTTATAATAACTGTCAGTTACCGCCCCAATAGGCACATTGTCCACTTGTCTGTCTTCATATTTTACACTTTCATCGGGAACATTCAGCGTAAAAGTTGCAGCTTCAATATTTGGAGTATTTCGCTCAATATACTGGTATTCGTCATAGGTAACATCTGGGAACTGCTGCCATTTCCAACGAGGAATTTCGGTTGGTCCAAAATTGAAACGCATAATTATAATTGTGCTGTTGTCCAAACCGCTTATGCTGCCTTCTATTTCACGTTTTAGGGAATCGACCGCAGCCAAAACCGCGATAATGGAAAAGATACCAATGGTTACCCCAACCAAAGAGAGAAAGGTTCGCAATTTATTGTTTCGCAACGCATTGAGCGCAAAATTGAAACTTTCCTTTAAAACGCGAAGATAGATTAGCATCGATGATTTTTGATTAACGATTTTAAATTTTAGATTTCGATTTTCAGTTCCGCGGCGAAGCCTAAAGAACGATTTTCAAAAGGTTGATAAATTTATCAAAAGTAAGACGTTTTCTCTTTGTCTATGTTACAAATTTACTCTGCAATTATGTACTTTTGCACCTTAATTTTCGATAATGAACAATTCCAAAAAAATTACGTCCGCTTTAATTTCCGTTTTCAGTAAGGAAGGTCTCGCCCCGATCGTTAAAAAACTGCATGAACAGCACGTAAAAATATACTCTACCGGAGGCACCGAAAAATTCATCAACGATCTTGGTATCAAGGTTATTGCGGTTGAAAACATTACTGATTACCCTTCCATTTTGGGAGGTCGCGTGAAAACCCTTCATCCAAAAGTTTTTGGCGGAATTTTAAATAGACAAGATAATGAAAATGATGTTGCCGAAATGGAGCAGTACAACATTCCGCAGCTTGATGCCGTGATTGTGGATTTGTACCCTTTTGAAAAAACTGTTGCTTCGGGCGCTTCGGAAGAAGATATTATTGAAAAAATTGACATCGGTGGAATTTCCTTGATTCGCGCTGCTGCGAAGAATTTTAAAGATACCATTTGCGTTTCTTCGGTTGAAGATTATGGAGAGTTTTTGGAACTGATTTCTGCAAACAATGGAGAAATTTCTTTAAAAGACCGCAAGCGTTTTGCCGCAAAATCATTCAACATTTCCTCTAATTACGATACAGCGATTTTCAATTATTTCAATTCCGAGGAAAAATTGCCAGCTTTCAAAATAAGTGAAACCAACGGACAGGAACTTCGCTACGGCGAAAACCCGCACCAAAAAGGTTTTTTCTTTGGAAATTTTGATGAAATGTTCACAAAACTTCACGGAAAGGAATTGAGCTACAACAACCTTTTAGACGTTGACGCCGCGGTAAATTTAATGAACGAATTTAAGGGCGAAGCTCCAACTTTTGCCATTTTGAAACACAACAATGCCTGCGGAATCGCACAACGAGAAACCGTACAGCAAGCTTATATAGCAGCATTGGCGGGTGATCCTGTTTCTGCTTTTGGCGGAATTTTGATAAGCAATGTTGAAATTGATAAAGCTACTGCAACTGAAATCCACGACCTTTTCTGCGAAGTGGTTATTGCACCTTCCTTTTCAGCGAAAGCGCAGGAAATTTTAGTAGGAAAAAAGAACCGAATTTTATTGATTCAGAAAGAATTTGCATTACCTTCAACAACGGTACGAACTTGTTTAAATGGTGTTTTGGTGCAAGACAAAGACAATATTACTGACAGCGTCGAAATTTTAACGCACGCTACAAACAATAAACCGAATTCGACAGAGTTAGAAGACTTGTTGTTCGCTTCCAAAATTTGCAAGCACACAAAATCGAACACAATTGTTTTGGCAAAGGGAAAGCAACTTTGCGCCAGCGGAACCGGCCAAACCAGCCGCGTAGATGCGTTACGGCAAGCAATTGAAAAAGCAAAAGCCTTTAATTTTAATCTTGAAGGTGCTGTAATGGCAAGTGATGCTTTTTTTCCATTTCCAGATTGTGTGGAAATTGCGGACAATGCAGGAATAACCGCTGTAATCCAGCCCGGGGGTTCTATAAAGGACGAACTGAGTATCGATTATTGCAACGCTCACAATATGGCGATGGTATTTACCGGAACGCGTCATTTTAAGCATTAAATTTTATTACATTTGTTAAAACCAAACTTAACACGTTAACTTTCAATACCACCAACTTAAACTATGGGATTTTTTGACTTCCTCACTGAAGAAATAGCCATTGACTTGGGTACCGCAAATACCTTAATTATTCACAACGACAAAGTTGTTGTGGACGCACCGTCCATCGTTGCGCGCGACCGAACTACCGGAAAAATCATAGCCGTGGGTCGCGAAGCTGCAATGATGCAGGGAAAAACACACGAAAACATCAAAACTATCCGTCCGTTGAAGGATGGTGTTATTGCAGATTTTGACGCAAGTGAAAAGATGATCAATATGTTCATCAATGATATTCCT
>DAIMFZ010000077.1:0-11034 GCA_036724225.1 Aequorivita sp. | reverse complement strand
CGACTCCCTCAAAAAAATCCCAGAAAATCTCACTTAGTTTAGTTTCTTTGTTGACAACAAACGTTTCCATCTGTTATCTACGCTGTCAATTTCAATATCTCAATGAACTTATGTTTCTCTTTTTTGCTCACTTTCAAATCGTGTTTTGTAGTCACTCATTGTTTTAGCGGGTGCAAATGTACAACCCTTTTTTGATCCTGCAATACTTTTTTGTGAAAATATTTCAAATATTTTTAAGAGCGTTTGTTCTTGCTTCTAACAACAGACATCCGTCGTTTTAAGCGGCTGCAAATATAGAACGCTTTTCTCAATACAGCAAACTTAATTAGAAGGTTTTTTTGAATAATAATTATAGGATATACTAAGCCTTTGAAAGGCCATAACTTAGACTTGAAAAAATCTTTTGGAACTATTACACCTTAATATATGCTATTTTCATATTGTAATTGCGTTAAGAATTGAGCAATCAGTTTGACCACTCCATTGTGATCATTGATGTATTGGGAAGCAAGTTGAAATAGCCTTCACCCTTAACCACTTTTCGGTTAAAGGTGAACAACCAAAAAGTAATAATAATCCCAAAATTGATTATTGCAAACGGCAGAAACTAATAGTATCTTTGCACCCTAAAATTTTTCAGTATATGATAGCCATTACCCTACCCGATGGAAGTGTAAAGCATTTTGATGCAGGGGTTACGCCTATGGATGTAGCCAAAAGTATTAGTGAAGGATTCGCTCGTAACGTGATTTCGGCATCCTTTAAAGAGGTAACCGTTGAATCCTCCACCCCATTAACGGAAGATGGAAGCCTGGTACTATATACATGGAACAACGACGAAGGGAAAAAAGCGTTCTGGCATTCTTCAGCCCACATTCTGGCACAGGCTTTGGAGCAATTGTATCCTGGAATCAAATTGACCATTGGGCCAGCTATTGAAAACGGTTTTTATTACGATGTTGATTTTGGCGATAAAACCATTTCAGAAAAAGACCTAAAAGAGATTGAAAACAAAATGCTGGAAATCGCTCGTGGAAAATTTGAATTTTCTATGCGTGATTCTTCAAAATCAGACGCTTTGGAATATTACAAAAGGCAGGGCAACGAATATAAAGTTGAATTGATTGAAAACTTGGAAGATGGAACTATCACTTTCTGCGATCACGATACCTTTACAGATTTATGCCGCGGCGGCCACATTCCAAACACTGGGATTATAAAAGCAGTTAAATTAATGAGTATTGCTGGTGCATACTGGCGTGGTGACGAAAAGAATAAACAGCTTACACGCATCTACGGAATAAGTTTTCCCAAACAGAAAGACTTAACTGAATATCTTGAGTTACTTGAACAGGCTAAACAACGCGATCACAGAAAATTGGGAAAAGAACTTGAACTCTTCACATTTTCACAAAAAGTTGGACAAGGTCTACCATTATGGCTGCCAAAAGGTGCGGCATTGCGCGAGCGTCTTGAAAATTTCCTGAAAAAAGCACAGAAAAAAGCAGGTTATGAAATGGTGGTAACTCCACATATTGGTCAAAAAGAACTGTATGTTACTTCTGGTCATTATGCAAAATATGGAGCTGACAGTTTTCAACCTATAAAAACCCCAAATGAAGGTGAAGAGTTTATGCTGAAACCAATGAACTGCCCGCACCACTGCGAAATATACAATAGCAAGCCTTGGTCATACAAGGATTTGCCAAAGCGTTTTGCAGAATTTGGAACCGTTTATCGCTACGAACAAAGTGGTGAGCTGCACGGCTTGACACGTGTTCGTGGTTTTACGCAGGATGATGCACATATTTTTTGTACGCCTGACCAATTGGATGACGAATTCAAAAAAGTAATTGACTTGGTTTTATACGTTTTCGGCTCTTTGGGTTTTGAAAATTTTTATACCCAAGTTTCATTGCGCGATCCAGACAAACCGGAAAAGTACATTGGTAGTCTTGAAAACTGGGAAAAAGCTGAAAAAGCGATTATCAACGCTGCGGAATCTAAAGGACTTGATTATAAAATTGAATACGGCGAAGCTGCATTTTACGGTCCAAAATTGGATTTTATGGTGAAAGACGCACTTGGAAGAAGCTGGCAATTGGGTACTATTCAAGTAGATTACAACCTTCCTGAACGTTTTGAATTGGAATATAAAGGCAGTGATAACGAAACACACCGCCCTGTAATGATTCACCGTGCACCATTTGGCAGTATGGAACGTTTTATAGCAATTCTTTTGGAGCATACAGGCGGAAACTTCCCATTGTGGCTAATGCCGGAGCAAGTAAGTATTTTGTCATTGAGTGAAAAATATGAAAAATACTCCCAAAAAGTTTTAGATTTGCTTGAAAATGACGAAATTCGCGCCCTTGTTGACAATAGGAACGAGACAATTGGCAAGAAAATTAGGGAGGCTGAAATGAACAAAATCCCGTATATGTTGATTGTTGGGGAGCAGGAAGAAAAAGATGGAACGGTTTCTGTGCGTAAACACGGCGAAGGTGATTTAGGTACAATGACGCCAAAAGCCTTTTCAGAATTGATTCATCAAGCAGTAAAAGAAGAATTAAAAGAATTTAACGTTTAACTAAATATTTTAGCCATAGCAATACGAAGAAAAAGAAGTAGAGGCCCTGCAAGGGTAATTAAGGAAGATCAACACAGAATCAATGGAAAGATTCGTGCTGAAGAAGTACGACTTGTAGGAGACAATGTTGAAATAGGAGTTTATCCTTTAAAAAAAGCGCGTGAAATTGCCGAAGAGCAAGAACTCGATCTCGTGGAAATTTCACCAAATGCAATCCCTCCCGTTTGTAAAGTAATAGACTATAAAAAGTTTGTTTACGAACAGAAAAAACGTGAGAAAGTCCTAAAGGCAAAAGCAACCAAGGTTACTATTAAGGAAATCAGGTTTGGTCCAAATACGGACGACCACGATTACGATTTTAAAAAGAAACATGGTGAAAAGTTTTTGCAGGAAGGTTCAAAATTGAAAGCATATGTTTTCTTTAAAGGCCGCTCAATAATCTATAAAGACCAAGGTGAAATTTTACTTTTGCGTCTTGCCAGAGATCTTGAGGAATTCGGAAAAGTGGAGCAAATGCCAAAATTAGAAGGCAAGCGAATGATTATGTTCATCGCACCTAAAAAGAAGTAATCAATATTCAGAGTCCAGTAAAAAAATAAAAAATCCTTCATTTACATTCAGTAACTGAAGAATACAATAAAGCGAAGTAATAATTAATAATAGGAAACATGCCGAAACAAAAAACAAAATCCAGTGCCAAAAAGCGTTTTAAGCTTACTGGTACAGGTAAAATCAAAAGAAAGCATGCGTTTAAAAGCCACATCTTAACAAAGAAAAGCAAAAAACGCAAACTTGCCCTGACCCATGATGGGTTGGTTGACAAGGCCGACGAAAGCAATGTTAAGCAAATGCTTCGATTGAAGTAATAAAACTTAACCGGTTAAAACAATTTATTTAAACCCTGGAGTAGTGCAATAAAAGTATTCGCAAAGATGGATCGCCTGCTACAAAAAAACACAAAATTATGCCAAGATCAGTAAATTCAGTTGCGAAGAGAGCCCGCAGAAAAAAGGTTCTTAAACAAGCCAAAGGTTTCTTTGGAAGACGTAAAAACGTATGGACAGTTGCTAAAAACGCTGTGGACAAAGCAATGCTTTATTCATACCGTGACCGTCGTACCAAAAAGAGAAATTTCAGATCCTTATGGATTACCCGTATCAACGCGGGTGCAAGACAGCATGGAATGTCTTATTCTCAATTTATGGGAAGTATGAAAATTAGTGGAATCGAACTTAACCGTAAGGTTTTGGCAGATTTGGCTATGAACCACCCAGAGGCTTTTGCCGCAATCGTAAACAAAGTAAAATAAGACATTAACTATATTATTTCGCCTAAAAACCGCTTCAGCAATGAGGCGGTTTTTTTATGTGAAAACTTCAGCTAAAGAAGTTTCAGTATCTTCGTTAAAAATAGACGAATGCTTCGTTCCGTACTTCTACTTTTTATAATGCTTTTTGTTACGAAAGGATTTCTTTTCGCACAAAAAGGAACAGGAAAATTATACAGGATTGATAGATACGAAACCATCTATCTTCCTCTGGGAAAGATTTCATTTGCAGATAAGCTAATTGAATATAAAGTTGGATCGCCCGCGCCCATTCAAAAATATAGAGATAGTGTGCAATGCCTTCACGAACCAAACTACAAAAATTACCAAACCCCAAATTTTCTTTCGTTGGGTTGTGGCGGAAGTTTAACTGTTGAATTTACCGACAACGGTTTTATGAACCTGCCCGGCGAGGATATTTATATATTTGAAGTGGGACCGTCCAAAGAAGCTGCAAAAGTAGAAATTTCACAAAATAACATCGATTGGGTATATGCTGGAAAAATAGCGGGCGGAAAGTCTTCCATAGATTTAACCAAGGAAGGAATTGACGGTGAAACCGTTTTCTATTTTCTTCGAATTACCGATCTTCATGACCTTTGCAGGAGCATCAGCGCTGGGGCCGATATTGATGCAATTGGTGCCATCAATAGCGTGATAAAACTTACCATAAATGCAGATGTTTTATTTGATGTTGCCAAATACGACTTGAAAGAAACTGCTAAAAAAAGTCTTGATTCTCTTACTGAAATAATCAAAAAAGTTGATAAAGCTACCATCCTGATTGAAGGCCATACGGATAGCGATGGCTCTGAAATAACGAATATGCAGCTTTCGGAAAACAGATGCATTTCGGTAAAGCAAAGATTGATGGAGATTTTTGGCGAAAATGCTTTATACGATTATGAAATTAAACCTTACGGCGAAAGCAAACCCCGCGTTCCCAACGATTCCCCACAAAATAAACACCAAAACAGGCGGGTGGAGATTACAGTTTTACCCCCTAAGGATTATTACGAAAGTATTTCCATAAAAAAATAAAAAGTAATAGTAAGCAATAATTTTGTGTATCTGCGTCTTTTATATTATATGAAATATAAAACACTTTCCATTAATTATATAAAAAAGCCATCCCGATTTTTCATCAGGATGGTTTTTCAAATTTAAACTATTGTAGTGAAAATTATTTGATAATTCCTCCACAGGCAACTCTTCCGCCTGCATCTCCTGTTGGTTGTGTGGTAAAATCGTCTGTTCCATCATGAACTATTACGGCTTTGCCAATAATATCTTTATTTTCATCGCCACAACCTATGCACCATTCGTCAGTTTGCATTGTAATGCTTCCATGGCCCTCGGCATCGGCTACAAAATTACCGATATCGCCTTTGTGATATCCTGCGGCATCGCCCCATTTACCGTGTTTTTGATGGGTTGGGTTCCAATGTCCGCCGCTAGATTTTCCATCTGCGGAACTACAATCTGCTTTTTCGTGTATGTGAATAGCATGTGTACCAGGCTTTAAACCATTAAATTTAGCTTCCATGGTTACCACTCCATTTGTTTCGGTAAAATAAACTTCTCCAGTAGCAGCACTTCCACTTTTTGATTCCATAATAACTGACACAGTTTTTGGCTCTTCCTGTATGGCTTCTTGTTCAGAAGTGGAATCCATTTGGATGGTATCGTTCATTCCGTCCATTTGGTCCATATCCTTTTTTTCATTTTTACAGCCTACAAATGCGAAAAGCACTGTGGCCACAACTAGAATTCCTAATTTTTTCATTTTATATGATTTAATAGTTAATGTTAATTAATTTTTAAGAGTATTAAAGGTATGATTTCATTTCGCCTTGGACAAAAATTTTAACAAATCTTAGCATTTGATTTTTTCTGTAATGAATAGTATAAAAAATTCGATTTAGTCCACAAGCTGTGTAATAATTTGCGTTTGGCTGTGCAAAGTTTTGTGCACTGGACATCTATCGGCAATTTGGAGCAATCTTTTTTTCTGTTCTTCGGAAAGGTTTCCCTTTAGTTTAATTTCACGTGCGAAAGTGTCAATCTTAGCTGAATCTTCTTCACAGGCTTCACAATCCACAGCGTGTTCTTTTGAATAATTAATATTGCAAGTAATGTTTTCCACTTCCCACTTTTTTCGCCGTGCATACATTTGAATTGTCATAACAGTACAAGCGGCGAGTCCTGCAGAAAGAAATTCGTAAGGCGTGGGACCAAAGTTATTCCCGCCATAATTTGTTGGTTCATCAGCAATAAGATGATGTTCTCCCAATTTTAAAGTTGTAGAAAATTTATCATCACTATTCAAACTTGCAGCTACCTTACTTTTGCTCTTTATTACCTCTGGGGCCACAATATCTACATATCGAGAAGCCCAGCCTGCAATTACTTGTCCAGCATAGTGCGAATCTTCTTTTTTTGTAAGCAAATGATCAGCGCCATCCAAAGAAACAAAACTTTTTGGGTGTTTCGCAGCTATGTAAATTTCTTCTGCGTTTTTTATCCCTACCACGGTATCCTGCGGAGAATGTAAAATTAAAAGTGCTTTGCCAAAATTGCTTACAACGCCAATGAGCGATTTGTTTTCAAGGTCATCTAAAAACTGTTTTTTGATAGTAAAATCTTTTCCACCCAAATTAACCTTCGCTTTTCCGTTTTTATTGATTTCTTTGGCGCTGTCTTTCAGCAGATGCATCACGTGCAAAGGATTGCTGGGTGAATTGATGACGGCAACCGCTTTTATAGATTGCATTTTTGAAGCTGCAAATATTGCTGCAGTACCTCCCAAAGAGTGACCAATAAGCAAGGTGGGAGCCATATAATTTTCGGCCAAAAAATCTGCTGCCTCCACAAGGTCGTCCACATTTCCGGAGAAATTTGTGTTTTCAAAATCGCCCTCACTTTCACCCAAGCCTGTAAAGTCGAACCTAAGTACACCAAAGCCCGCATCAGTAAGCGCACGTCCAATATTCCTAACAGCCGTCAAGTTTTTAGTACACGTAAAGCAATGTGCAAAGATTACAAAATTATGGGGTTTTTGGTCCAATGGAAGTTCTAAACGGCCTGCTAACTGCTCTTCGTCTTTATTTGAAAATGATACTTTTTGAATGTTCATTATTTTGGCTTTGTTAGTAATTCAGTAGTCAGTCGATTTTTTTTAAAAAACTTAAAATCAATCTAATTTAAAGTTAAGTATTTAATAATGATAAACAGTTAATGAATTCTCAATATGTATAAAATTGAAACAAATACTTTTACAAGTAGTTTAACGTTTCGCCCTTTTTTATAAATAAGGATTGTTTTACTTTTAAAATATGAACAAAAAAGTAGCTAAAAGCGGATTTGTCTTCACCAAACACAGCCTGAAAGATCAGTCACCTTTTGACAAACTCTTCGATGTTTTTCAGGAATTGATAACCCACACTTCCGGTGATTTTGACGAAGCCATGGACTGGTTGAAACAGTTGGATCAAGAATATAAACTCACTACGAAAGATTATACATTGGACGATTTTGTGGAAGACCTTAAAAAGAAAGGCTACCTGCGCGAAGAAATAAAAATGGACGGCAAAAGCGGTTTGGCCATCACAGAAAAAACCGAGCGAGCACTTCGAAAGAGAGCTTTGGAACAGATCTTTGGAAAACTCAGAAAAAGTGGTGCAGGAAACCACCTAACCAAACAAACTGGAAGAGGTGATGAACAGGCTGGCGAGTTTCGGGATTACCGTTTTGGCGATTCTTTGGAACAAATATCAATGACGGAAAGTTTCAAAAACGCACAGATAAATCACGGTTTGGGTGATTTTACACTCTCCGAAAACGATTTGGTGGTTGAGGAAACCATGTACAAAACCCAGATGAGCACCGTGCTGATGATTGATATTAGCCACAGCATGATTCTTTACGGCGAAGACCGAATAACGCCCGCAAAAAAAGTGGCAATGGCACTTTCTGAATTTATTACGACCCGATATCCTAAAGATACCTTGGATATTTTAGTCTTCGGAAATGACGCATGGCCAATAAAGATAAAGGATTTGCCATATTTGAATGTAGGTCCGTATCACACAAATACAGTTGCGGGACTTCAATTGGCGATGGATTTGCTTCGAAGAAAACGAAACACCAACAAACAAATTTTTATGATAACCGACGGCAAACCCAGCTGCATACAGCTTTCGGACGGACGTTATTATAAAAACAGCAACGGTCTTGACAGTTATATCGTAAACAAATGTTACGCAATGGCATCGCAAGCACGAAAACTTCACATCCCGATTACAACATTTATGATTGCCGAAGACCCCTATTTAATGCAGTTTATTGAACATTTTACCGCAGCCAATCAAGGCAAGGCTTTTTATACAGGTTTAAAAGGATTGGGGGAAATGATTTTTAGTGATTATGAAACAAACAGAAAGAAAAGAATTAGATAAATGATGAACATAGAAAAAATCAAAACTTTTGGAGAGCTCAAAAAGGCGGGTTACGAACCGAAGTCAATAAAAGAGGAATTACGCCGCAATTTGCTTCAAAAAATAATGAAGAAGGAAACGCCATTCGTGGGCATTCACGGTTATGAACTAACTGTAATTCCTGAACTGGAACGCGCCATACTTTCAAAGCACAACATAAATCTTTTAGGCTTGCGCGGACAAGCAAAAACCCGATTGGCACGCCAAATGGTGGGGCTTTTGGACGAATACATTCCCGTGGTGGAAGGCAGCGAAATAAATGACGATCCTTTCAGCCCAATTTCTCGCTACGCCAAAAACTTGATGCGCGAAAAAGGAGATGATACACCAATAAGTTGGTTGCATCGAAACGATCGCTTTTCAGAAAAACTGGCAACGCCAGACGTTACGGTCGCTGATATTATTGGCGATGTGGACCCCATAAAAGCAGCAAACCTAAAACTGACTTATGCTGATGACCGCGTAATTCATTTTGGGATGATTCCCCGAAGCAACCGGTGCATATTTGTTATTAATGAATTGCCCGACTTGCAACCGCGTATTCAAGTAGCGCTTTTTAATATTTTGCAGGAAGGCGATATTCAGATTCGTGGTTTTGCTGTACGCCTTCCGCTGGATATTCAATTTGTTTTCACGGCGAACCCAGAGGATTACACCAACCGTGGAAGTATAGTTACACCTTTGAAAGATAGAATTGGCTCCCAAATTTTAACGCATTATCCCGAAAATATCAAAACGGCAAGAACCATAACGGAACAGGAAACGGCAGAGGCAATTAAAACAAAATCTAATATTTACGTACCTGAATTGGCAAAAGACATTTTGGAACAAATAAGTTTTGAAGCCCGTGAAAATGATTTTATCGATGCCAAAAGTGGCGTGAGCGCTAGGTTGAGCATTACTGCTTTCGAAAATCTTTTGAGCACTGCGGAACGACGAGCTTTGCAAAATGGCGAAGAAAAGACAAGTGTCCGTTTGGGCGATTTTATAGGAATCATTCCGTCTATCACAGGAAAAATAGAATTGGTTTATGAAGGAGAGCAGGAAGGCGTTTCCCAAGTGGCACAACAATTAATTGTTGATGCCGTAAACACTATTTTTAAAGAACGCTTTCCGAAAATAGAAAAACTAACAAAACAAGGTGAAGCAGATCCGTATGCTGAAATTATATCATGGTTTTTTGAAGAAAATGATTTTGAACTGCTCGATTCCTTTTCTGATGAAGAATATAAAATTGCACTGGACAGTATTATTCCGCTTCAACAATTAATAGAAAAATACCAGCCTAAAACTTCTAAAAAGGATAGTTATTTTTTAAAAGAAGTAATTCTTTGGGCTTTGGCAGAAAATAAGAAACTGAGCAAATTCAGCTTGGGGAACGGGCATCATTTTAAAGATTTATACGGAAGCTACATCAATGGCCTTTAAAATTTTTTGCATAAAAAACCCACCAGTTTTGAACAAAACTGACGGGTTTTCTGTATTAACTGGGTATTAAATATTCGGAATAACTAACTCATCACCCGGATGAATTAGATCTGCAGACTTTAATTTGCCTCTGTTCGCCTCAAAAATAGCGTTGTATTTGTTAGGGTCCTTGTAGTATTGTTTGGCAATCTTGCTCAATGTTTCGCCACTTTTCACTGTGTGGTGCGCATAAATTGAACTATCGGCAACTTTTATATCTGCCATAATATCAGTGGGGTTTTCACCCCCGACTCTTTTTATTTCATCCCATAAAAGATTTTTTTCATAAGGTGTTTTTGCGGTCCCCCAAACTTTTAGTTGGCCGTTTTCTTCTTTCACATCACCGTTTTGAATATTCAGTTTTTCTCCTAAATCCAAAACGCTTTGGTATTTTGACTTTATCATCTTTGATTTTCTTTAAAAGTTAATTTTTTTTAAAGATACAAATTCAAGAAATTTAAATATTTTCTTTTGCAAAATTTTAGGATAAAATAAGGCTATTTAAATACGTATAAAAAAATTATAAGATTAACTAAAAATTAATCTTAATTAAATAATAATTCATTTGATTTGGAATAACTTTGTTCCAAACAATAAATCATCTATAAAATTATGAAACTAAAAACAATTGTAATGTCAATGGCAGTAGTAGCAATACTTTTCGCCAGTTGTGATGACACAAAAAAGAAAGAAGCTGAACAGGCTAAAATTGAACAGATGCGCATAGATCGTGAAAAAGATTCTTTATTAAAAGTTGAGACAGACAATCAAGCGAGGATTGCTGAAATGGAGGCTAATTCCATAGCTGCAAAAGCAATGGGCAATGCCGATCTTTCAAAATTAGTTAGCGCACTTCAGGCTGCTGATTTGGCCCAGACTTTAAAAGGTGAAGGCGAATACACCGTTTTCGCTCCAACAAATGATGCTTTCAGCAAATTGCCAAAAGGAAAATTAGACGAATTGATGAAACCAGAGAACAAAGCGAAACTTCAAGAGTTGCTTAAATATCACGTTGTATCCGGAAAAATGGTCTCAGCGGATTTGTTGGCAAAAATTAAGGAGTCCAACAATAAATATGAAGTAACCACTATGGACACTGAGAAAATTACTCTTTCCGAAAAAGATGGTAAAATAATGGTGAAAGATGCCAAAGG
>DAIMFZ010000076.1:0-11049 GCA_036724225.1 Aequorivita sp. | reverse complement strand
ATTTTCTTCGTCCAGCAAAGCTATGTCGCTCTGTTGTGCCTTTATTTTGAGGTCTCTCTTTTCGGTTTCATATATTGTTTGGTAATAACTTAGGGCTTTTACATTTTGAATATTAGAAATTGAATCTTTTATATTTTGATAGTTTTTAAAATGAACCAATGCCTTTGTGTCATTGCCGAGCGCTTCATATACATTTGACAGGAATTTTTCAGCACGCATTGTATCTTCAAAAGAAGAATTTTTCCGTTTTAGCGCTAAGTGTTGTAGTCCATAACGCAGCGCTCCCTGGAAATCTTTTTTGGCGAAAGCCAAGTGTTTTATAGCATTTAGGTAATCTTCTTCTTTGCTCCCTGTTATGTTCTCTGGTTTTTTTGTAAGTTCTTTAAAATATTTTTCTGCTTCAGCTATATTCCCAACTTGGGAGTATGCCGAAACTAATCCCGCCAAAATGGGAGACTCATAAAGGCCAAAGTATTTTGATCTTTTTGCAAAATCGAGGCTTACTTTTAAATTTTTAATTTGAAGCTCATGGTTGCCTTTTTTTTGGGCATCGGTTGCTGCATTGTAGTAAAAAGTAACCAAATGCCCATAACTTTTTATTTTCTTTGCAAGTATGATGGCTTCGTCCCTCTCTGCTTTTGCTTCTTTAAAAAATGAATTTTTACTATATAATATGGAAAGCGAATTTTTGGCACTAATGATATTCGAGGTATCCCTTATTTCTGAAAAAATCTTTACGGCTTCCTGCAAATTCTTTGAAGATTCAGCAAAACTGCCTTCGTTTCCCAAAGTTCCTGCTTTATACATTATGGCAAGTGCCAAGAGCCTTTTTGCATTGCCGCGCTTGGCAAACACTTGGGTAGAGTCGTAATATTGATTGGAAGTTTTGTAATCTTTTAAATAAAAATAGCTGTCGCCAACGTTCAGGTATATTTCCGCAAGTACTTTTGCATCTGTAATATTTTTTATAAATAACTTGTATTTTGAAAATTCCTGCAATGAAACTTCTGGTTGCCCCTCTATATTATTCAGATTGTCCATTAAATCGGCAAGATGCGCCCCAGCGTAATTGAGCGAATCCAATTGCAGTGCATAGTCCACAGAAACTCGCAAAACGGAATCGGCACTTTTTTGTGTGTTTTTAACGATGAAAGTGTTAAGACTATCTAGCCATTTTAATTTTTCAGCGTTTTCAGATTGTGCAATTTTGGATTTTAATTTCGCTATTTTTGTATGCTGCTCATTTACTTGGGAAGAAATAATATTAGTAAAAAAAAGAAATATACAAATGGTTAACAAACGTTTCATCAATGGGGATATTTCTTTCAAAGATATAATATAATAATAAATTCATTGGTCAAAACGAAAACCACTTTTTTCTGCCAAAACTGCGGCGCACAATTTGCCAAATGGCAAGGGCAGTGCAATTCCTGCAAAGAATGGAACACCATTGCCGAGGAAGTAATCCAAAAAGCTGAAAAAGTTAGTTGGAAATCTTCTGAAAACACTTCAAAAAGAATATCGAAACCGCAACGTATTTCAGAAATTTCAACCCAAGCCGAAGCGAGGCTCAACACAAAAGACAACGAACTGAACCGTGTGCTAGGTGGTGGTTTGGTGCCAGGCTCGCTCACACTTTTGGGCGGCGAACCTGGAATTGGGAAAAGCACTTTGATGCTTCAAATTGCTCTAAAATTACCCTATAAAACACTCTATGTTTCGGGCGAAGAAAGCGCTCAACAAATAAAAATGCGTGCCGAACGCATCCAGCCGATTTCTGAAAACTGTTTCATTTTAACCGAAACAAAAACCCAAAATATTTTCAGGAGTATTGAAGAAATTGAACCGGATATTGTGGTGATAGATTCTATCCAAACCTTGCACACAGATGCTATTGATAGCACCGCTGGAAGCATTTCACAAATTCGGGAAACCGCCGCAGAGCTCATAAAATTTGCAAAAGAAACCGCTACTCCAGTTATTTTGATCGGCCATATAACTAAAGACGGAAACATAGCCGGCCCAAAAATCTTGGAACACATGGTAGATACGGTTTTGCAATTTGAAGGCGACCGAAACCATATCTATAGAATCCTCCGTGCCAATAAAAACCGCTTCGGAAGTACCAACGAACTCGGCATATACGAAATGCAGGGAAGTGGTTTGAGAGAAGTTTCCAACCCTTCGGAAATATTGATTTCAAGGAATGATGAAGATTTAAGCGGCACCGCAATATCGGCAACTTTAGAAGGCATGCGTCCGTTGATGATTGAAATTCAGGCATTGGTCAGTAGTGCCGTTTACGGCACGCCACAACGAAGTGCCACGGGCTATAATGCAAAACGTTTAAATATGATTCTCGCTGTTTTGGAAAAAAGAGCAGGGTTTAAACTCGGTGCAAAAGATGTTTTTTTGAATGTAACTGGTGGAATCACTGTGGACGATCCCGCAATAGATCTCGCAGTTGTTGCCGCGGTGCTTTCCTCAAATATAGACATTGCCATAGACAAGCGCCTTTGCTTTGCCGCAGAGGTTGGTTTGGCGGGAGAAGTGCGCCCCGTTACCCGCGTGGAGCAACGCATTTTGGAAGCCGAAAAACTCGGTTTCACATCCATAGTTATTTCAAAATACTGCAAAATTCCAAAGCACAATTTTCATATAAATATCATTAAAGTGGCGAAAGTGCACGACGTGGTGCATCATCTTTTTGGTTGATTTTGATACAATTTCCGTTACTTTAGCACAGCTATGAAGCAAAGTTTTTTTATCACTTTAATTCTTTTGGGAATATGTATCTCTAGCTGCAGAGAAGAGATTCAGAATACAGCTGAGGTAATTGTGCAACAAACCGCTCGCGAAGTTTACGAAGCTAATTTTCCCAAAAATGATTCGCTTTTACTTCAATGGAAAAATGCATTTGAAAATGCAAAACGCGACAGTCTTCAAATAACGCTGCCCTATTCCGAAAGTGGCGTTTTTACCTATGAAAATCTTAATGTTTACAGTTATAATATTCAGCTGAAAGAAGGGGAACGCATTGTAGTTCAAGTTGAAAAACAGCCTGATTCCGCCTTCGTTTTTATCGATCTTTTTCAAGCTGAAAATGAATCACTGAAATCTTTTAAACTTTTGAAAAGTTCTGGGAACAAGCAATCAACCCTTTCAAAAGAAATTGAAAAATCCGGCTTTTATAAAGTTATTGTGCAACCTCAAATGCAATTGCAGTTTTCTTTTGTGCTTAAAATTTATACCGAGCCGCTTTACGTTTTTCCTGTGAAGGGCGGCGCCAATAAAGATATTAAGGGTTTTTGGGCAGATCCGCGCGATACCGGAAGCCGCTCCCACGAAGGGATAGATATTTTTGCGGATCGCGGAACTCCGGTTATTGCGATAACCGATGGAGTGATTGCTTCAGTTGGCGACCACGGTTTTGGTGGAAAACAGGTTTGGCTTCGCGATTACAATTTTGGGAAAAAAATATATTACGCCCATTTAGACAGCATTGCAGTTTCTGAAGGAGAAAAATTGAAAATTGGCGATACTATTGGCTTTGTCGGAAACACAGGCAATGCCAAAGACCTTCCGCCGCATCTTCATTTTGGGGTGTATAAATTAAAGGGTGCAGTAAATCCACTTTCATTCATCAAAAAAACAGAAATTCAAACTAACGAAATGCCTTCGTCCGCAAAAATGGCAGTTTCTTTAAAAAATCGAGTTGAAATTCGGAAAGGGCCGGCTTCCATTTTTAAGCAATTTGGAAGCTTGAAAAAAAATGATACAATCATTGTTTTGGGTAAAAACCAAAAGTGGTTCCACATTCAAACAGCTAATGGTTTGAAAGGCTACGTAAATGAAAGCGTAATAAAACCCTTGCCTTCAAATTAACTTTTTTTTAGCCAATAAAAAAGTGCTTAATGGTACCTTTAGAATTTAATTCTAAAAAAGCTACCATGTCCATCTTTTCAAAAATCAAACAGACCATCCACTTAATGAAGAACATCGACCTCGATGCGCTGGGAAAACTTTCGCAAAAAGTAGATCTTTCTGAAATTATGAAAACAGTGGGCGCACTCGACGATCGTCAATTAGCTGGTTTGATGAAAATGCTGAAACACAAGAGCGGGAAAAAGGGGCAACACAAATTGCCGCCCATTGATGGTGATTTTTATGATATGGCTTTAAAATTAAGTCCCGAACAACGCGAACTTCAATTAAAAGTCCGCAATTTTATGGAAGACGAAATAAAGCCGATAGCCAATGAATACTGGAATAAAGCCGAATTTCCCTTTCAAATTATTCCGAAAATGGCAGAATTAAATATCTGCGGGCTTACCTATGATGGTTACGGAACACCTAATGAAAATTATGTGATGGAAGGTATAATAGCAATGGAACTTGCCCGTGTGGATGTTTCCATTTCTACATTTTTCGGGGTACATAGCGGTTTGGCTATGGGCTCTATATATATCTGTGGAAGTGATGAACAAAAACAAGAATGGCTTCCTAAAATGGCAAGAATGGAACTTATTGGCGCCTTTGGCCTGACTGAGCCTGAAGTGGGTTCTGCGGTTGCGGGCGGTTTGGGAACTACTTGCAGGCAGGAAGGTGATGAATGGGTTTTAAACGGACAGAAAAAGTGGATCGGAAATGCCACTTTTGCTGATGTTACCATCATTTGGGCCCGTGATGAAGCTTCAGACCAAGTAAAAGGTTTTTTGGTGCGAAAAGGAAACCCTGGTTTTAAAGCTGAAAAAATTGAAAACAAAATGGCGCTCCGTACCGTTCAAAATGCTTTAATAACAATGACCGAATGCCGTGTGCCTGAAAGCGATAGACTTCAAAAATGCGATTCCTTCAAAGACACCGCAAAAGTGCTGAGAATGACGCGTGCTGGCGTAGCTTGGCAAGCCGTGGGTTGTGCTCGTGGTGCTTATGAGGCTGCACTGAAATACACCAAAAAGCGCGAACAATTTGGCAAACCAATTGCTTCCTTTCAGTTGGTTCAAAATCATTTGGTGGAAATGGTGGCAAACTTGACGGCGATGCAAACCATGTGTTACCGTCTTTCGGAACTGCAGGATGAAGGTTTATTAACGGATGAACACGCCTCGCTCGCCAAAGTTTTCTGCAGTATGCGAACTCGCGACGTGGTTAGTCAGGCACGTGAAGTTATGGGCGGAAATGGAATCCTTTTGGAATATGACGTTGCCCGTTTTGTGGCCGATGCCGAAGCTATTTACAGTTATGAAGGCACAAAAGAAATAAATTCGTTAATTGTGGGACGGGCGATTACCGGGTATAGTGCGTTTGTCTAGAACTAAATTCATCGTTTTTTTTAGATTTAGATATCAAAGGTCTTTGAGACCTGTGTGGTCTAACTCCAATTAAAATTCTAATTCCACCAAATGCGGACAATGGTCACTGTGCATTGCCTCAGGCAAAATAACAGCTCGTTTTAAGTTTTTCAACAATGGCTGTGAAACCAAATTATAATCTATCCGCCAGCCTTTGTTGTTTTCACGGGCATTGGCGCGGTAACTCCACCAAGTATAATTGTCCGGTTCTTTGTTGAAATGACGGAAACTATCTATAAATCCACTTTTCATAAACCCGTCTAACCACTTTCTTTCAACAGGTAAAAAACCAGAAACATTTTTATTCCGAACGGGATCGTGAATATCAATCGCTTCGTGACATATATTGTAATCGCCACAAATAACCAAGTTGGGAATTTCTTTTTTTAGGTTATCCATATACTTCTGAAAATCGGCCATATAAGTGAACTTGTGTTCCAAACGGTCTATGTTAGTACCGCTGGGTAAATAGAGGCTCATAACCGAAACATTGTCAAAATCTACCCGTAGGTTTCTTCCTTCGGCGTCCATATATTCAATTCCGGTGCCGTACTCAACGTGGTTCGGTTTTAATTTTGAAAGAATTGCAACGCCGCTATATCCTTTTTTTACAGCGCTGTACCAATAATGGTAAGGATATCCAGCCTTTTCAATTTCCTCGATTTCCACTTGGTCAAAATTGGCTTTTGTTTCCTGAAGACAGATAACATCAGGATTTGCGGCCATAAGCCAATCAATAAATCCTTTGCGCATTGCAGCGCGAATTCCGTTTACGTTGTATGAAATTATTTTCAAAATTGAAGTTTTTTTCTCTGCGGTTCTCTGTGTATTTCTCTGTGCAATTCTGCGTTATAGCTATTTCACAGAGTTTCGCAGAGAACCACGGAGTTACACAGAGGGTTTGCGTTGCTAAAGTAAATAAGATTGTATTTTTACCCTAAAAAATTCGCAAAAGGTTATCACAAAATAGCCGACAAAATAAAAACCCAAGTGTTTAGTTTTATAGTTGATGAAGTTAACCCTGTTTGTTTTTCTCTTTTTTATGGCCGCCATCGGCTATACTCAGGATATTACTTCAAATTATAAAGAAAAAAAAGTCGCGGTAAAGGATACTGTGGTTTTGGATAGCGCGGGCATAAACCCAAAGCGTTTCGTCATTTTAGATAGAGAAGGAAATTCACCAGACCCCTTCAGTTATCGGATAGATTTCAAAAAAGGAATCCTTATTTTTTCCGAAGAACTTCAACAACAACAGGATTCGCTGACCATTCAATATCTACAATACCCAGATTTTTTAACACGGGATTATTTCACCCTCGACCCAAAAATTATAGTTGAAAATACGGGGCAAATGGATAAACTATATTCGTTGCAGGAAAGCACCAATAAAAATGTTTTCACACCTTTTGATGGGTTAAACACTTCAGGTAGCATCTCTCGTGGTATTACTATTGGGAACAATCAAAACGCTGTGGTCAATAGTGATTTGGACCTTCAAATTACAGGAAAATTGAGCGATAAAGTTTCCATTCGCGCCTCCATTCAAGATGCGAATATTCCAACACAGGAAGGTGGCTATTCGCAGAGTTTGAATGAATTTGACCAAATTTTTATTGAACTTTTCGGCGAAAATTGGAACATCCGTGCGGGCGATATTGATTTGCAAAACAACAATAGTTACTTCGGAAGGTTTACCAAAAAAGTGCAGGGAATCTCGCTTGGCGGAACATTTAAGAATAAGGATGGTTCCAAAATTTCGGCTTTTGCTTCGGGCGCTTTGGTACGGGGCGTTTTTTCAAAAAGTGAATTTATTGGGCAGGAAGGAAACCAAGGCCCGTATAAATTGGTCGGTCCCAACGGCGAACTGTATATTTTGGTGGTTTCGGGCAGTGAGCGTGTTTATGTGAACGGTCTACTTTTGAGACGTGGCGAAAACGAAGATTACGTAATAGATTACAATGCTGGCGAATTGAAATTCAACCCGACCTATCCAATAACCAGCAATATGCGGATTTCGGTGGAATATCAATATACCGACCGAAGTTATACCCGTTTCATTGGCTACGGGGGTGGAAATTATACGAGCGATAAACTGGATTTGGGAGTGTATATTTATTCCGAAAACGATGCAAAAAATCAGCCGCTGCAACAAAATCTTTCCGAAGAACAAGTGGCAATTTTGAAGGCCGCAGGCGATAATAAGGATATGATGACCGCTCCTTCGGCCATTCCCGACACTTATTCCGAAAACAAAATTCTTTATAAAAAGGAAATCATAAATGGCGTAGAAGTTTTCGTGTTTTCAAACAATCCCGACGACGAACTTTTCAGTGTTCGTTTTTCGCTAGTTGGCAACAATAACGGAAATTATGTAATAAATAATACCAATGCCATCAGCCGTATTTTTGAATATGTGGCTCCAGTGAATGGCGTTAAACAGGGCAATTATGAGCCTGTCATTAGGTTGAATGCGCCTGTAAAGATACAGGTTGGGGGCCTTAACGGAAGTTTTCATCCTTCAGAAAGAACAAAGATAGATTTTGAAATTGCGGGTAGCCAAAACGACCTTAACCTTTTCAGCGATATTGACGATAGCAATAATGACGGATTTGCGGGAAGATTGGCTTTTAAACAACGCGTTTTTAAAACGGCAGATACACTGAAAGTGGATGCTTTTGGCTCTTTGGATTTTGTTCAAAAAGATTTTCGGACCGTTGAAAGGCTTTACAATATTGAATTCAACCGCGATTGGAACCTCATCAATCCAATGGGCAATCAAAGTTTCGTGATTTCGGGAGTTGAGGTTTCGCATCCAAAATTAGGCGGTGGCCGTTATGAATTTCAAAATTTGAATTATTCTGAAAATTTCAACGGCACGCGGCACGTAATTTCTTCAGCTATAAAGTTGAAAAAGCTGAGATTGTTGACTTATGGAAGTTTTTTGAACAGTAAAGCGGATTCCATTTCCTCTAAATTTTTCAGACTGAACAACACCACGACCTATTCATTTGAAAAAGCTTGGGTGGGCGGAAAAGTGGGTTTGGAAGACAACGAAATAAAAGATGTTTCCCGCGATAGCATTTCGCCTATAAGCCAAAAGTTCAGTGCTTTTGAAGTGTTTTCGGGCATTGGCGATAGTACAAAAGTATTTGTGGAAACTGGGTACCAATTTCGGGTGAATGATAGCATTCGGAATAATATGTTTCAAAAAGTAAATTCGTCCAATACCTATTATTTGAAGTCGACACTAATAAATACGGAAAACACACAACTTTCCGCTTTTGCGAATTATAGAACTTTAAAATATGAGCCGATTGGTAATGATGGATCGCCAACAACCGGTTCAACGCCTTTCGCAACTATTACTGGCAAAACGGAGCGATCACTCAATTCGCGGATTCTATACAATCAAGCGTTGTTTGATGGCGGGATACGATGGAACACCACTTTGGAATCTAACAGCGGGGTAATTCCGCAACAGGAATTCACATATATAAAAACCGATCCAGGTCAGGGCGTTTACACTTGGATTGATTATAACAACAATGGAATCCAAGAGTTGGAGGAATTTGAAATTGCACAATTTCAAGACCAAGCTGAGTACATTCGGATATTGCTTCCCAACCAGATATTTTTGAAAATACGGCAGAATAAATTCAGTCAAATTCTCACCTTGAATCCTCAACAATGGTCAAATAAAGAAGGTTTTAAAAAGGTTCTTTCACATTTTTACAATCAAACTTCCTATGTTTTGGACCGAAAAGTGAAGCGGAGAAACGATGGTTTCAACATTAATCCTTTTGAAGATGGCGGTGATGACCAGTTGGGTTTGACGCTGAATTTCAGAAATGCTTTGTTTTTCAACCGTGGGAAACAACATTTAACTACGAGCTACACTTTTATTTCCACTTCTGCGGATAACTTGTTGGCGGTAGGTTTACAGCGAAATGATCTTAAAAGCCATCAACTAAACTTCAACCATAATTTCTGGAAGAGTTGGTTGTTGAATTTAAAGGGCGCAACGGGAAGTAATGAGAGTCTTTCAGAAAGTTTTGCGAACCGAAATTATCGTTTGGATTCGTATGAATTCAATCCGAAAATTTCCTATTTATTCAATCAACAAGCGCGTTTTGATATTTTTTATGAATTTGCTAACCAAAACAACCAATTGGGTGAAATGGAAAATTTAAACCAGCAAACCGTTGGTTTTTCCTTCGCTTATACCAATGCCGAAAAGGTTTCAATCAATGGCGAATTCAATTATATTGACAATAAGTTTGAAGGAAGTCCTTTTTCGCCAGTGGCCTACCAAATGTTGGAAGGTTTGCAGCCCGGAACCAACTTTACATGGCGTATGCTTTTTCAAAAGCGAATAACGAAATATTTGGATGCCAATCTTTCCTATTTCGGAAGAAAAAGTGAAACCACCAAAATGGTGCATACGGGCAGTATCCAGTTGCGGGCGTATTTTTAAAAGTTGTATCTTCATCAATCATTTAAAACCTCAAAAAATGTTTTTAAAAACGGCAATTCTAATTTTTTCAGCATTCGTTCTTTCTTGTGGCACTACGAAAAAGCAAACGCAAACAACTACAACTTCGGAAACTACTACAACTGTTGTAACCACAGAAAATAATGAAATCATGAACCCGCAAAAAATGATTGCTGCGGGATATTTGTTGGGCACTATTGTTTATTCTGACAAGGAAGGCGACTGTCCCTTCACTATACAAATGCCGGGCGATAAGATGGAATTTTATTATTTGGACCCCATCAATTTGGAAGAAAAATACAAAAAGGACGGGCAAAAAGTGTGGATAAAGTTTGCGGGTCTTGAGCGGATGAACCGTTGCGACAGAGCCACCCCAGCTCAAATAATTGATATGAAAAAAGGAGGATAAACCAATATTATCCTCCTTCGAAATATAAAATTAATCACTTAAAAATTTATTCAGAAAGCCAGTTTTTGTATGAAATGGTTTCCTTCATTTTTTCTGAAATTTCACTTATAGCAATTCGTTCCTGTTCCATCGTGTCACGATAGCGGATGGTTACCGTATTGTCTTCTATAGTTTGGTGGTCCACGGTTATGCAGAAAGGAGTTCCCACAGCATCTTGGCGGCGGTAACGTCTTCCCACAGCATCTTTTTCATCATAAATAACGTTGTAATCCCACTGCAGGTCGTCAATTATTTTTTGTGCAATTTCTGGTAGGCCATCTCTTTTTATCAATGGAAGAACAGCAGCTTTTACGGGTGCTAATATTGCTGGTATTTTCAAAACAGTGCGCACACTTCCATCCTCTAATGTTTCATCTTGAAGCGAATTGCTCAAAACGGCTAGGAACATTCTGTCAAGTCCGATGGAAGTTTCAACTACATACGGCACATAGCTTTCATTGAGTTCAGGGTCAAAAAACTGTAATTTTTTTCCAGAGAATTTTTCGTGCGCTTTCAAATCAAAGTCGGTTCGGGAATGAATTCCTTCCAATTCCTTGAAACCGAAGGGAAAGTTGAATTCAATATCGGTTGCGGCATTGGCGTAATGCGCTAATTTTTCATGGTCGTGAAAGCGGTAGTTTTGTACGCCCATTCCTAGGGAAAGATGCCATTTTAGACGAGTTTCTTTCCAGTGTTCGTACCATTTTAACTCCTCACCCGGACGGACAAAGAATTGCATTTCCATCTGTTCAAAC
>DAIMFZ010000075.1:0-11054 GCA_036724225.1 Aequorivita sp. | reverse complement strand
AAATACAAAACACCATCAATCAAGAGAGTGACGGTGTTTATTTTTTTTTTGAATAATAAATAACATTTCGGCTTAAAAGCGTTGTTTCCTCTTAGGAGCACTATGGATATATTGATCAAATTCTTCTTTTATTTTATACCCTTCCTTAAGATATCTGAATAAGTAGCTGGCTTGTTTCTTGAACTTCAATTTAATTGTCCAAATTCCAAAAAGCCAAATGGGAGCATAACAGTTATATTTTATATTGTCATCTTCTACCTTACACTCAAAAACCAAAATCGATCCACCAAAAGCACTTTTGATAAACGTATCGAAGCTCTCAACTTTTATCAATTTAAAACTTATAGCATCAACGAGCCCTTGAGTGCTTATATATTCCTTTTCATTATTAAATTCAATTTTTTCAAATCCTTTACTTTGGAACCATCTCCCAATATCCATATTGCTGAAATCGCCATCAATCGAGTTCATCTCTAATTCAAATTTTGAATTTGCCATTTATCAATTAGCAATGGTTAGTATAAAATAGTTAGGTGTTTGCGTGCGAGGATTTTCCTCAGGAAAATCAATCGCAGTAAACTTACAACCATCTTTGGTTTAGCCCAAAATTGAACAAGTATTTTTTATTCATAGCTGTAAATTGTTTATTCATTTTTCTAAGTTTTCTAATGCTTGTGCAATACAATGATTCCATCATAACTTTTTTGTCTTGCCTCAAACTATCCAGTCTTTTTCATTTTGTATAGGAAGAAAGTGTTTAAAAGTGAAACTATTGCATCAAACGGCAACTGTAACAATCATAGATTTTAAAAATAAATTCTATCTGAATGATGACATTTTTTCAATTTTCCGATATATGGTTGTAAAGCGGGAATGATTAAACATCAGCACCAACTTTTCAACAATTAATCCTAACCAATTAAATCTCACACCATGAATGAGCAAAACATTTCCCTATTAATTCGTCACATCGCAGGCTCCAAAAAAGGTCAAGTTGAAAAATTTTCAGTTGCAAGCACACCTGAAATTCGAATAGGCCGCGGATTGGATAACGATGTAAGCTTCGACCCTGTTAAGGAAGATACCATCAGTCGCGATCATTGCCGTATTGTTCAGGATAGTACAAATCCGGAACGTTTCTTCATCTTTGACTGCCAGAGCAAAAACGGAACCTATGTAAACGATGCACATACTTCCAGTAAAACCGAACTTTTTGCGGGCGACATTGTAAAGCTTGGGAAGGACGGTCCTTCCTTTGAATTTGATCTTGATCCACGTCCGCAGTCGCATATCAAAAAGACCCGTATCATTGATCCAATCATAGCCAAAGAGACGAAGATACATACTGCTACAGATTTGCCAAAGGCCACTTCAGAGAAAACACCACCCGCAAAAGAAGGTATTGGCAAGAATACCATGCAGCACATGATTCGCGAATCTGAAAAGAAAAGCAAGACCGGTTTCGTGATTACAATAATTGCGGTCTTGCTGTTAGCCTCAACGGGCGGCTATTTGTTGTATAAAAACACGAATGTAAAGGAAATCGTCCATGTGACAGATCCTAAAACTACCTTTACTCCTACTGAAATAGTCAAAACGAACCAAGAGAAAGTAGTATATCTTGAGATGGCCTGGAAACTTACAAGTACTGCCTCGGGTGAGGAATTGTATCAGCTCTATTATCCTGTTGTTCAAAATAAACAAATTATTGGATACCAGGGTGCCTATTATCAAAATGAGCAGGGAGCAATCGTACCCATGCTGGTAACAAAGGGCGACTACCTCAAGTCATTCGGTAATTATGATGGTATAGAGCTTGATCTTATTGCGAGCGGTGGCAGTGGTAGCGGCTTTGTTGTGGATGAACGTGGCTTTATTGCCACAAATCGGCACGTGGCTTCCAATTGGCTTACGAGTTTTCACTTTCAAGACTATGCTTTTCCCGGTGTGCTTGTAGAGCCTAATCAAAAAGGACAATGGGCCCCGGCTTGGGATAAACAAGTTTCAAGAGAGATGGTGGGGGAATGGGTTCCTGGCAACGATAAAAACTACACAGGCGTGAACACGTATCTTGACGTTACTTTTGCCAATAACTCACAGAGGACACCTGCGAAGATTGTCCGTATTTCCTCTACACACGATATAGCAATGATAAAAATTGATTTGCCTGAGTCTTTACCAAAAGTCGAACTTTTTGACAGTTATGAGGAAATTCAGCCAGGCGATGAAGCAATTGTTATGGGGTATCCCGGTATCTCACCGCCACAACTTGTACTCAAGCGTTCACAAGATGTATTTAATACCAATCCGAATGTTACCTCCGTTCCCGTTCCCACCGTTAGCACAGGAAACGTCGGACGAATGGTGCGCGGTTCCGAAAAAAACAGCAAGATTGATGATTACCAATCTTCCTTCGGCGACTATTTTCAACTTACTATCAATTCTGCCGGTTCTGGCAACAGCGGTGGTCCTATGTTTGACGATAAGGGTCGCGTGGTGGGAGTTTTCAGTGTTGGCAAGTGGGAACCAGGCACCGCGATTAGTTTTGCTGTTCCAATTAAATACGTAATGGAGCTAATGGGCCGTCAGGAAGTAATAAAATAACAATCCTTTTTCAACTAACAGATTTTTTTAGATGATTACTGTCATTTTTTCCACCTGCTTTGATTACAAAGCGGGTGGAAGGCAGTAATCTAACGTATAACAATAATAAATATGAGGTTTTTATTTTCAAAAAATAATAATAAAGTACCAGATTCAACTAAGAATTGCAGTAGCAGTATAGAGAATTTTTGTGCAGTCTATGCGGTTTCAGAAACAGGTCCAGTTCGCCAACACAACGAAGACTCCATCGCTTTTTCTTTTCCGGAAAATGACAAGCATAATCTTATTGCTGTGGTTGCAGATGGCATGGGTGGGCACAATGCCGGTGAAGTGGCCAGTAAGATGGCTTGCGATCTACTGCTTGACTACTGTTTGAGAAACTGGAAACAGCACACACCAGAAATACTGCTTCAAAAAGCATTTATGAATGCGCACCAAATAATTGTAGAGGCCGGTAAATCAAATTCCGAGCAGACGGGAATGGGCACCACGGCCACCTCGGTAATTATTAAGCAGAATGTTTGTTATATCGGGCACATTGGTGATAGTCGTGTTTACCTGTTACGGAATGGTATCTTAAAACAACTTAGCTCAGACCATACCCTGGTCAATCAAATGTTTGAAAACGGGGAGATTACCCAAAAAGAACGGGATAATCATCCAATGAAAAATGTGTTATTACAGGCATTGGGCACTACCCCAACCATACAACCACAGATTTCGTCTGATGGATGGGCCATACAAGAAGACGATCGTTTGTTTCTCTGCTCCGATGGGGTGTATGATGCGCTGAGTGTGGAAGATATCCAAGACTTACTTTTAATGAAACAACCTGAATTTGTGTTGGAATGTCTCAGTACGGTGGCAACGTCTCGCAATGTGTCTGACAACTTCTCCGCTTTGCTGTTAGATATTTCATCGGTCGTTCAATCGATTTCTTCAATGACAAAAGAACAAAATACAATATAATGAGCGGACAAGGCAGCCAATATGAAATTATCCAAAAGCTTGGCGAAGGCGGAATGGGAACGGTTTATCTCGCAAAAGATACCATGATTGACAGATTGGTCGCCATAAAACAACTTCACAGAAATACAGGTTCAGAAGAAGAGAGTTTGGGAGAACGCTTTCAGGCAGAAGCACTTGCACTCGCAAAACTGAATCACCCCAATGTCACCCATCTTTATTCCTTCATTCCTAAGGAGGATACTTATTGGATGATCATGGAATACGTGGAAGGAAAGACGCTCGAAGCCTGGCTTTCAGTCCATAAAAAAATTACACACCAGCTCGCTGCCAGCATAACAGTACAAATACTTGATGGTTTATACCATGCTCACCGTAAAGGCATCATTCACCGCGATATCAAACCGGCCAATGTGATGATTAATGAAGATGGAGAGGTAAAGATCATGGACTTTGGAATTGCGAGAATGCGCAACGCACAGCGTATAACCAGTCACGGTAAATCAGTCGGTACGCTAGAGTATATGGCACCGGAACAAATCCAAGGCCACGAAGGTGATGAGCGAACAGACGTCTATGCTGTGGGCAATATTCTGTACGAAATGCTTTGCGGCACCACCCCTTTTCACAGTGACACCGATTATAGATTAATGAAGGACAAACTGGAAAAACAGCCGGAATCTATCTTAAGTGAAAATCCTACGGTTCCAGATTCCTTTGAGAAGATAATCTTTAAAGCCCTTCAGCGCAATCCGGACAAGAGATATCAGTCAGCCATTGAAATGAAAAATGCTATTGAGAAATGTCTAGATGGAGCGCTGCTCGAACAGTCCACACTCACTACAGTGCTTCGAGCGTCACAGGTTTTCACAGAACCACAAAAAGGAAATGAAATCATCTCCGTCAGCAACATTTTGTCCCGAGCAAAATCGATATCGGGAAGGTTCAAAGTACCCACTTTTAGTAAAATTAATAGGCCTATACTGATTCTTGGTGCCTCAGTTCTATTGTGTGCAATCCTATTGTTATGGAGTGGAGCAGCAGATATCAGCAACCCGGAAGATATCCCTGAAACCCCTGTTGTTACCTGGGAAGAACCTGCGGATGAGCCACAACAGGATGCCGTAGAGAAAACTGCTGGCAATTTTGATGAAACACCAAGCGAGATGTACCGTCGTATTGCTGAGCAACCAGAGGAAAAGGCAAAACTCAAGGAGAAGAAAACCAAAGTAAAAAAGGTCGTAAATGACCAATCGGATAGTAAGCCATCAAATACAACTGAACAAAATGAGCGCAGTGAAAATTTAGATGAAAATCGAACGGTTTCACATACCCCCGTGGACGTTCCAGCAGGAAAAACAATAGTTGTTACGTTAATGGAAGATATCAGTTCGGAGGAAAAAGATCGTGACGGAAAGCTTGTTCGCCTCACATGTAATGAAAATGTGGTTGCAGACAACAGGATTATCATTCGCAAAGGTGCTGCAGTTACAGGAAAGATTGTGGACGTAGTACCATCAAACAGCAGAAAGAAAGCCTTAATAGGCTTTGTAATCATCCGGGTTGAAGCAGTTGATGGAAGTATCGTCAAATTAAAATCGAAACGGTTTCGTTTATTTGCTGATGTTCCAGGAAAGGAAATAAACTATCGTTCCGGACAGACTTTTGAAGCAATACTGCAGCGAGGAATAGTGAAATAGGCGACTTGTTGCTTCAAATTTCAAATAGATTTAGACTACAAAACTATTTCTCAATCTTAATTTGATAACTATCCAAAAGCCCAATAACTTCAGGCAAGGAAAACTTTGCGCTTTTCAATCTGTTTTGCTCAAGGTTTATGGAATTCTTCATTTAGTATTCTCTTGAAACGCTCAATCTGCCTTCTGTGCCTAAGTATATGAACAATGGCGTGCTCCATTAATTGTTCAATGTCATACTCTTGTTGCCAACTTGTGTGCATTTTTCTTTCGCTTTCAAATACCTCCAACTCGTCATCAAAGATTTGGGCAAAAGTTTGGTCGGTATATTTGAGCACCGCATCCAAATCATTACAATATTCCTGTGCAGTTTCGCGCTTTACTCGTGCTGGTCTTTGGGCGCTTGGGTCTTTCAAGTTGCGGATATACACACAATAGGAATAGCCAGATGCCACCACGTGGGCAAGGATGGTCTGTATGGATTTGCAGTCTGGATTGTCCGTCAACGGATCTACTATTTGTGCTAATTGGGTATTTTGAACATCGCCTATTTCCAATTGAAGTTCGCGTACTGCTTTGTGGTACTCATCCAACAGGGCGTTAACGGCATTTTGCTTTTTCATCTTTTAGGGAGATTTTTTGATAGATGCAATTTAATTTTTTTAAAATAAAAAGTGAAAAAAATCAAAAAAACCTGTATTGGAGGAACATCGTATTCATCACGTTTTTGGATCCCGCCGAAAAACCACAACCAAATTAAAGATTAAAATACAGAAAAACACCCAAATCAAGCCCGCAATATAGCCGCCCGCAATGTCCGACGGAAAATGAACACCAAGATATATTCTACTTATACCTATGCTCAAAATAATAAAAATTAAAAGTAGGATGATGCCGTACTTAAGCCAGGCGCTCATTTTAAACCTGTAAAAAAGATAAATCAAAAAGCCATAAAAAGCCATCGCGGCCATAGCATGGCCACTGGGATAACTGAGCGTTTCAACCACCACCAAATGTTCAATTCCCGGGCGCGCACGGTCCACAAACCGTTTCAAAATGGTGTTTGAAATGGAAGCCAAAAGCAACACAAACAAGGTTTGGGCCGCGTATCGCCAGTTTTTAAATAGTATTATTGAAATAATAAGTGCGATCGAAAACACGATTAGATAGCCGTAAATATCGCCAGCATGGGTCATAAAAAGAAAATATTGCGTGAGCTGAGGACTGCGAAAGGAAATGATATATTCGGAAATCTGCTGATCGTATTGTGCCAGAACATCATCTTTTAAGGTTTCTGTGAGTTCAACAAAAATATTTATACCGGCCACAACAATTACGAAAGCCACCAAAACTGTAATAATATAAGGCAGTTTCGGATTATCTTTCCTAAAAACATGCCGCAGAAAACGCTGAAAATTCTTTATAAATGCAAAAAGGGATTGTCTCATTTTTAAAGGAAAAAGCTTAAAGATAGGAACATTTTAAGGAATTAGGATTTGAAATCGAATTAACAATTCCCGAAGTAACCTATCCCGAATTAACCAATCTCGAACTACAATTATTTATCTTTGCATAAAAACAAAAGTAAAATGATTTTTTTAGAAAACGAAGGCAACACCAACCCCCGATTAAACTTGGCGTTGGAAGAATACGCACTGCGAAATTTTAGTGCTGAAAACGACTATTTGTTATTTTATATAAACGAACCCTCCATCATCATTGGCCGCAACCAAAACACGCTGGAAGAGATAAACCACCAATATGTTGAAAAGAAAAATATACATGTGGTGCGAAGAGTTTCAGGCGGTGGCGCGGTCTATCACGATTTTGGAAATCTTAATTTCAGCTTTATCACCAATCACGATGTGAAAAGTTTGAACAATTTTAAAAAGTTTACCGCCCCTGTAATCAAGGTTTTGAACAGTTTGGGGCTAAATGCCGAACTGAAAGGCCGCAACGATATTCAAGTGGACGAAAAGAAAATTTCGGGCACCGCACAGTTTTCTACCGGAAAACGGATGGTGAGCCACGGCACGCTTTTGTTCAATACAGATCTGGGCGAAGTGGTAAACGCGCTAAACGTGAAAATGAGCAAAATAGAATCCAAGGGCCATAAATCCGTGCGCAGCCGAGTGGCAAATATTTCTGAATTCTTAAAGAAGGACTTGAAAATTGAGGAATTTCGAAGACTTTTATTGGAAGGACTTTACGATGAAAGCGAAGCTTTTGAAAGCTACCATTTAACGCCCGAGGAGTGGAAAGCGGTACATCAATTAAAAGAAGAAAAATACGACACTTGGGACTGGAACTACGGCCGTTCGCCCAAATTCAACATCCAGCGCAGCAAACGTTTCCCCATTGGCGAAATAGACTTGCGCATTTTTGTTGAAAAAGGGCACATCAAAGAATTTAAAATATTTGGCGATTTCTTCGGGAAAGAACCAGTGGAAAACCTCGAAAAACTTATGGATGGCGCACGATATGATAAGGTAGCTATTTCAGAACTGTTGAAAGATATTGAGGTAAAGGAATATTTCGGGGACATTCAGAAAGTGGATTTTATTGAATTGGTTTATGGTGATGACGAGTCTTAATGACTATTTTTGACATTGGGTTAATTAACTAAAACAGTCCACTTTAATCAGTGAAGTTCAATTTGAATCATAAACTTTAAATCCAATTGATGAAATACTACCTCTTAGCTGGCGAAGCTTCAGGCGATTTGCACGGAGCCAACTTAATGAAAGCACTAAAAAAGGAAGATGCCGAAGCAGAATTCCGTTTTTGGGGCGGCGATTTGATGCGAGAGGTTGGCGGAATTGAGGTAAAACATTATCGTGAATTGGCGTTTATGGGTTTTGCCGAAGTGGTGATGAACCTCGGCACCATTCTAAAAAACATTAAATTCTGCAAAAAGGATATAGAAGCTTTCAATCCCGATGTTCTGATTTTTATAGATTATCCGGGTTTTAACCTTCGCATTGCCAAATGGGCGCGGCAAAAAGGATACAGAACACACTATTACATTTCACCACAAATTTGGGCGTGGAAGGAAGGCCGCATCAAAGAAATAAAAAAAGATGTGGAGGAGATGTACGTTATCCTTCCTTTTGAAAAGGATTTCTACGAAAAGAAGCACAACTTCCCCGTACATTTTGTGGGCCATCCGCTTATTGACGCTATCTACAACCAAAAACAAGTGGATCCTGAAACTTTCAAAAAAGTAAACGGATTGGATGAGCGGCCCATCATAGCCCTGCTTCCCGGAAGCCGAAAGCAGGAAATAAAGAAAATGCTTGAAATAATGATTTCCGTGGCAAAGGATTTTACGGAATATCAGTTTGTGATTGCCGGGGCGCCAAGTCAGGAAAAATCGTTTTATGAAACATTTCTCAGCACAAAAAACGTGCATTTCGTGACCAACAAAACGTATGATCTGTTGAGTATTTCCGAAGCGGCATTGGTTACTTCTGGCACCGCAACACTGGAGACGGCACTTTTTAAGGTTCCTCAAGTAGTTTGTTACAAGGGCGGTAGGGTAAGTTATGAAATAGCCAAACGCATCATCAAACTTGAGTATATTTCCTTGGTAAATTTAATCCTTAACAAAGAAGCCGTTACTGAGCTTATTCAGAATGATTTCAACTCAAAACGATTAAAAGAAGAGCTCATCAAAATACTGGATCCTTACAAACGAGCCACTATGTTTTTGGACTATTACGATCTCGAAAAAGCGCTCGGCGGTCGTGGTGCGAGTGAAAATACAGCCAAGCTGATTTATTCTGCTATCAAGAAGTAAATAATTTTCTTTACTTTTAAACTTTCATATAAACATTCATATTTCATTTCCAATCAATGAAAAAAATACTGTTCCTTTTCTTTTTTGCACTATTCCTAATTTCCTGCGGAAGTACGAAAAACACGGGCAAAGTTCCTGAAGCCATTATTGGAAAAAACGATTCCAAACCTAAAACGGTACGAAAAGTAGATACTCACAGAAATAATGATTTGGCAGCTAGAAAAAAAGAGGAAGAAACAGCTAACGAAAATGCGGAAGAAAGCCCAAAGGAAATAAAAAAGGAAATTATTGAATTCGCAAAAACCTTCCAAGGAACGAAATATAAATTTGGAGGCACCACCGAGGCAGGAATGGATTGCTCTGGTTTGGTCTGTACTGCATTTCAAAAAGAAAACATAAGCTTACCCAGAATCTCGCGCGATATGGCTACTAAAGGAATCCTTATTTCCTTTAAAGATATTGAAGCGGGTGATTTAGTGTTCTTCAAAACAAGTCGCAAAAACACCATAACACACGTAGGTTTGGTGGTAGAAGCAAAACGCGGCGAAGTGAAATTTATACATTCCACAACACAGGCAGGAGTCATTATTTCATCGCTCGATGAAGCCTATTGGAAAAAAGCTTTTGTGGAAGTTCGACGGGTTATTTAATATTTTACGAATCCACTTAAATCTTTTTGCTTTTAACAAAAATATTTTCTACTTTTAAGTTTATTCTCCCCAGTTGATTTTAGGTTTCACTTAAAGTCTTGGGGTATGAAATTCATAAACTTCGCAGTTGTAAAGTTTTCCGTTTTTCTAGTTTTGGGAATTCTCGTTGCGCACTTCTTCCCTATTTCCACCTTTTTATTGAAGTATGTTTTGGCCACACTTTTGGCAGTTACAATCCTTTGGTTTTGGGCTCGAAAACAATTGATCCAAACGGTATACTTCGGAATTGCCACCTATCTCTGCTTTTTTGCCATTGGCTATTTCAGTTATCAAATTAGGCTGCCGCAGTTTCAGCCGAAACATTTTTCTCACGTTTTTACAGGTGATAATTCTGCAATGCTCCAGCTGAAAATTACACAAACCCTCAAACCTGATAAATTCAATTTAAAATATTTCGCCATCGTGAATACCATAAATAGCATACCAACAAATGGGAAATTATTGCTGAACATCTCTAAAGATTCTTTGAAGAAATCTTTTAAACCGGATGAAATTTTATTGGTTTACGCTTCCATTTCTGAAATTCCAAAACCGCTGAATCCGCATCAATTTGATTTTTCAAAATATATGGAATCAGAGAGGGTTTATGGCCAGTTGCGAATTTCAGAAAAGGAGATTTTAAAAACTGGGAAAGGCTCAAAAACCATTATGGGAATTGCCCAAAATCTTCGCGCTGGAATTGTTGAAAAACTTCAAAAAACAAAACTGAAAACTGATGAACGCGCCATAATCGAAGCCCTCGTTTTGGGCGAAAAGAAAGATATTGACAAAAATCTTTACAATGAATATGCCGCTGCGGGAGCTGTACATATTCTCGCAGTATCAGGGCTACACGTGGGTATTTTGTACTTCCTACTCACTTTTATTTTTAAACCCCTGGTTCATTGGAAATTCGGGATATATCTTCAAGCAGTTTTCATTGTGCTGCTGTTATGGGGCTTTGCGCTGCTGTCGGGACTTTCGCCGTCAGTAACACGCGCGGTTACTATGTTCAGCTTTTTTGCAGTGGCAAAACTTTTCGACCGCGAAACGAATTCCTTTAATACCTTGTTCCTTTCCTTTTTAACGCTGTTAATTATCAACCCATTGTGGCTTTTTCAGGTTGGATTTCAGTTGAGTTATTTGGCGGTATTTTTTATTGTTTGGCTGTTGCCAATTTTTAATAAAGCGGGCTATTCAAAATATCCGGCGGTACGCAAAATTTGGACAATTTTTAGCGTATCCATTTGTGCTCAAATCGGCGTTCTGCCGCTGAGTCTTTATTATCTCCATCAGTTT
>DAIMFZ010000074.1:0-11066 GCA_036724225.1 Aequorivita sp. | reverse complement strand
TTTGTGCATTCAGCTTGTCCTCGTTCAGAATTACTTTTCTGAAAAGTTGCAGTGCATATTCCTTGTCTTCCTCGTTTTTATAAAGGTTCGGAACCAAAAGCGAAGAAGCATTCTTTTCTGAAAGCTTACCCAGCATTTTAACAATGGCTGTATTCACTATCGGAAAATCATCTATCCAAGTGAGGCATTTGTCCTCTAAATATTCATATAATTTATCGTTTGGAGCAATGACTTCTTTGTAAACCTTCAGCACAAAATCTTGGTCTTCTTTAAATGTGGTTTCGTTTTTTGAAAGATAAACATCATACCAGTCCCATTCTCGAAGTTCGTTGAAAATGATGTTTACATATTCACTATCCAAAGCCCAATAATTGAGTTTTTTCCTCTTTATTATTTCAGAAAAAGTAGTGTTGGAGGCAATTATGCGGATAAGCTTATTGTCAATAAAAGTGCGGCTTGGATCTTTTTCCAAGGCCGTGGCAAGATGTTTTTTTTGAGATTTAACTAGAAAACTTTCGGCTTGTTGCTGAAGTGAAACCAGCAATTGCAACAATAATAAATAGAGATCCTGCATCTGGTCTATGCTGTGTTGCAAAAATTTTTCCTGCGAGTCTATATTTGGGTTTTCACGCTGGTTATGCGCGTAAATGGACTGCAAAACTTTTACCCGTATATGTCTTCTTGTAAGCATATTTTTTTGAAAGAACTGTTTTAAAGAAACAACGCACAGGAAATTTCCTGTGCGTTGCAAAGATAGTATTTTAAGAAAAAGAAAAACTATTTTTCATTTTTTCTTGCATCAATTCTGGCTTGTGCTATGTTGAACGCCGCTTGATAGGTAGTGATGTTTTCCGCATCAGCTTTTTTCAATATTTCAAGTGTGGTATTGTAAATGTTTTCTGTCTTGCGAATTATTTCCTTTCGGTCATAATTTTCAAGTTCTGCGTATACATTTATGATTCCACCGGCGTTAATCAAAAAGTCGGGAGCGTACACAATCCCTTTTTCGCGAAGCATCTTTCCGTGTTTCTGCTCATCGGCCAATTGATTGTTTGCGGCACCGGCAATTATTTTCGTGTTCAATTGACTTATTGTGAAATCATTCACCGTTGCACCTAAGGCACAGGGTGCATAGATGTCCATTTTTTCGGAGTAAAGATTGCTTCCTCCGTAAATTTCAACACTGTATTTGTCGCGCACTTCTTCCAAACGTTCTTGGTTAATGTCTGCAATATATACTTTGGCGCCTTCGTTGGTAAGGTTTTCAACCAAAGCCTCGCCAACGTGTCCTACTCCCTGTACATAAATTACTTTATCTTCCAAAACATCACTTCCGAAGGTATATTTTGCGGCAGCTTTCATTCCCATAAAAACTCCGTAGGCGGTAATTGGGGAAGGATTTCCCGAACCACCGTTTGATTCTGAAATCCCGGTAACGTAAGGAGTAACAGTGCGAACCAAATCCATATCGGAGGTTGCCATTCCTACGTCTTCGGCAGTAATGTATTTTCCGCCCAAAGAATTAACGAATTCACCAAACTTCAACATCAGTTCTGGTGTTTTTTGGGTTTTGGCATCACCTATCAAAACTGCTTTTCCACCGCCAAGGTTCAAACCTGTTATTGCACTTTTATAAGTCATCCCGCGCGACAGGCGAAGTACGTCATTCAACGCTTCCCATTCGCTTGCATAGTTCCACATCCGGGTTCCTCCTAAGGCAGGTCCTAAAACGGTATTGTGAATACCAATTATTGCTTTTAAACCAGTATCTTTGTCGTTGCAAAAAACGATTTGCTCGTGATTGTCAAAGGAAAGTTGCCCGAAAACGGGATCCATTTTGTGAAGTTCATTTGTATTGATTACCTCAATTGCCATAGCTTTTAATTTATTTTGTTCATCCTCTAAAAAGGCGGTGCAAAAGTAATTGATTGTTATTGATTTTGCAATACAACGGGTGTTAATTCAAGAATTCTTAAAAAATCAAGATGTGCTGTGAATAATATCCAACCTAGTATGGATAAAGATTTTGAATAAGTATGGGGTTTCGATTGTTTAATGATGAAGGGCAAGCGATAAATCATAATCCTACTGATTACTGAAAAATGAAAGATTTAAAATATCTCAACAAATATTTTCTGAAATACAAAGGACGCTTGCTTTTGGGCGTTTTTATTACCATCGTAGCTACTGTTTTTAAACTGGTGGTACCAATGAAAGTAGGCGATTCCATTACCGTGGTAAAACAATACCTGAATGGGGAAATAACCGATCTTGCCTTTGTAAAACACCAATTGCTTATCAACATTCTTCTACTATTGGGCGCGGCATTGCTTTCAGGATTGTTCACATTTATGATGCGGCAAACCTTTATTGTGGTTTCCCGTTATGTGGAATACGACCTTAAAAACGAAATTTTTCAGCATTACGAAAAACTATCCCTCGGCTTTTACAAACAGAACCGCACGGGCGATTTAATGAACCGCATTAGCGAAGACGTTTCCAAAGTGCGTATGTATGTTGGTCCGGCATTAATGTATAGCATCACGACAGTTACACTTTTTATAGTGGTGGTAAGTTATATGTTTTACAAAGCACCAACTTTAACGCTATACGCAATCGCACCATTGCCCATCCTTTCCATTGCCATTTATAAATTGAGCGTCATCATCAACCACCGCAGCACTATCGTGCAGCAATATCTTTCAAAACTAACCACATTTACGCAGGAAAGTTTTAGCGGGATTGCTGTGATTAAAGCCTACGGAATAGAGCCGCGAACCAATACAAATTTTGAAGAACTCGCCGAAGGAAGCAAAATAAAAAACATAGACCTCGCAAAAGTGCAGGCCCTCTTTTTTCCATTGATGATGCTACTTATTGGCGTTAGCAACATACTCGTTATATACATTGGCGGAACCCGATACATAAGCGGTGAAATAGTTGAATTCGGAACCATTGTGGAATTTTTGATTTACGTGAATATGCTCACTTGGCCCGTTGCAGTGGTTGGCTGGGTTACCTCCATGGTGCAACAGGCAGAGGCTTCGCAAAAACGTATAAACGAGTTTTTGGAAACCGAACCTACCATCCAAAATTTGGTTCAAGAAAACACAGTTGTTTCGGGAAATATTGAATTCAACAACCTCACATTTACCTACCCCGATACTGGAATTACAGCTTTGAAAAACGTATCATTCACAGTAAAACCAGGCGAAACTTTAGCGATTATCGGAAATACAGGTTCTGGAAAATCAACCATTCTTGAATTAATAGGAAGGCTGTATGATGTGGAGGAAGGAATGTTAAAAATGGACGGCACGCCAATTAGAAGCTTAAACCTCAACGACTTGCGCGACAGTATTGGTTATGTGCCGCAGGATGCTTTTCTTTTCAGTGATACACTTCGGAACAATATTCGTTTTGGAAAGGAAAACGCTTCTGAAGAAGAAGTGATTGAAGCCGCAAAAAACGCCGCCGTTCACGATAATATTATCGGTTTTTCGAAAGGGTATGACACTATATTGGGCGAACGCGGCATCACCTTGAGCGGTGGGCAAAAACAGAGGGTTTCCATTGCGCGGGCCATTATTAAAAATCCACAAATTTTGCTTTTCGACGACTGTCTTTCTGCCGTTGACACCGAAACCGAAGAGGAAATACTTCAGAATTTACAGAAAATTTCCAAAGATAAAACCACAATCATTGTGAGCCACCGCATTTCTTCCGCTAAGAATGCCTCTAAAATAATTGTGTTGGAAGATGGAGAAATCATTCAACAAGGAACCCACAATGAACTAGTAAACACCGAAGGTTATTACAAAGAATTGTACGCAAAACAACTTTTGGAAAAAGAAATGTAAATTTACTTTGGCTGGTTTGGATTTTTTTTGGATTTTTGGCAAAACATACCAAAAAAAACAGAAATTATGAGCGACCAATATACGATGGAGCAAGAAGAAATTTATTCAAAAGTAATGCGTGCTGGAAGACGCACCTACTTTTTTGATGTAAGGTCCACAAAGGCAGGCGATTTTTACCTGACCGTTACCGAAAGTAAAAAGTTTACAAACGACGATGGTTCCTACCATTACAAAAAACACAAAATCTATCTTTACAAAGAAGATTTCAGTGAATTTAAGGATACATTGGATGAAATGATAAACTACGTAATCGATGAAAAAGGCGAAGAAGTAATCAGCGAACGCCATCAAAAGGATTACAAAAAAGAAACAGACGAAATACCAATAGCTGCGGAACCAACTTCAGAAAATGACGAAACAGATACAAGCAATTTCACCGATATAGAGTTTGACGATATATAAACTCAAGTATTAAAACACAAAACCGGCACGGGTATAACCCCTGCCGGTTTTTTTTAATGTAATCTTGAATTTGAAACCATTATTTAGGATTCATTTGAAAAATCCGCGATATAATATTGTTACCGATACCATTGATGCTGAAGTTCCACAATTAATTTTTCCGCGAAAAATAGAAATCAACTTTTTTCGCTTCTTCATTTATAGTCCCTTCAATCCATGCGTGTAGAGAATCTTTTGCAGGATTTGAATAGATTATTCTTTCGGGGAAGTCGTGGTTTTTGTTTTCAAAAGTTACTTGTCCTTTTTCGGAAGAAATCATTTTAAATGTTATGGGTTTTTGATCGTTTTGGTTTGCGGTTTCGACGGTCAACAACAAATCCCCAGCTTTTTGTTCCAACGCCATTGTTTCCGCGAAAACAACTTCGCCTTTTACCTCCACAAAACTATAGGCGGTGTAGGTGCTATCGTTTTCCTTTGACCAACTTTCCTGTGAAAATTGCTCAACTGTTTCGTTGGTCCACGTTCCCAAAAGCCATTGTAAGTTACTTATTTCTTCATATTTATCATTGCTAACCGTAGCTTCGGAAGATTCAATTTCTTTCTTGTTATTACAGGAAATAACTAATTGCAACATAAAAATCAATAAAAGATATTTTTTCATGGAAGTTTTTTTTATGCTGTTAAAGATATACAGTATTTCAGAATAATGTGAAGTATTGATTTTTTCTAGTTTTTCTATCCAAAACCCTAAAAGAAATAAATATTACATCCATTAAATAGAATGGCGAGAAACTTTGTTGGTATTCCAAAAACGATTTCCAGAAGTTTAACAATATTATTGCAGTTAGTTCACATTTTAAAAGAAAACATTTTATTTATCTTTAATAGTTATAAGTGACTAAAAAATGGGGACTTCCGAAAAACCTGTCAATGAATCGCTCAAAGAATATGCACGTGGCATAACAGGAGGCTTGTTATTCAGTTTACCGATGCTATACACTATGGAATTGTGGTGGACGGGATTTATTGCAGACCCACTTCCGCTGCTACTATATTTTATTGTAGGGATGTTTTTGCTCATGGTTTACAACCACTATGTTGGTATTCGTGAAGAACATTCCCTTCTGGAAGGCTTAGAGGAATCTATAGAAGAAATGGGAGTAGGGATTTTGCTTACAGCCTTTATTCTTTGGGTTACGGGACGTATTGCCCCAAGTATGTCATTCAGTGAAATAAGTGGAAAAATAATAGTGGAGGCAGTTACCGTGGCCATCGGAATTTCGGTGGGTAAATCGCAATTGGGTGGAAATACAGACGAAGATAAAAAGAGCGAAATCAGCCAAAAGATAACTTCAAGACCACATGTTCTCCGAACCGTAAACATTGCCCTTTGCGGTGCAATACTTATTGCATCAAACGTGGCACCTACTGAGGAAGTAATAGTAATTGCTCTTGAATCGGAAATATTCAAACTTTTAATTATTGCCTTACTTTCCATAAGCATTGGTGGAGCGGTGTTGTATTATATTAATTTTAAAGGTGCTAAAACAACAGTGGTCCATAGTACCACTTGGAATGCCTTGGTGGGAACTTTAATAATGTATGCGGTTGCGCTTGTATCTTCAGCTTTTATGTTGTGGTTTTTTGGGCGTTTTAATGGATTGTCACTTTATGGTATGGTGGCAGAAACGGTGGTTTTAGGGTTTCCTGCAGCATTGGGTGCCTCTGCCGGACGATTGCTAATTCAATCTTAATATGAAGAAAAATAAGGAAGAAAAAAATTGGCTAGAATGGTTGGTAACTATTGTTTCAGCAATTTTGGTGTTTTTTACATTCGGTTTTTTAGTTTATCAATTAATTTTTGTAGAAAATACCCCAGCAAATATAGAAGTTGTTTTAGGAGAAGTTATCCAAAAGGACAATGGATACGCAGTGGCTATTACTGCCAAAAATAAAGGATCTGAAACTGCTGAAAATGTGATTATCGAAATAGTTCTTCAAAGCGTAGAATCAGAAGAAAAAGCTCAGATTACTTTCACTTATTTGCCTGGGAAATCATCTGGAAATGGATGGGTAATTTTCACTTTAAAACCGAAGGATGGAGAACTGAAGAGCCATGTCTTGGGATATGAAATTCCGTGATTTTGAAAAGTTTGAAATATTTGAAAATCTGTTTTAGTAGATTGTATATTATAAAATTCGCAATCCATTTTCAACAGATTTACCTGGCTGTAAAAGCGTTATGTTTTTACCTTCCACAGCACCCAAAACCAAACATTCGCTCATAAAATTGGCTATTTGTTTTTTTGGAAAATTGACCACGGCAACCACCTGCTTACCAATCAATTCTTCTTTGGAATAAAGCGAAGTGATCTGCGCCGAAGATTTTAAATTGCCAATTTCACTGCCAAAATCTATCAAGAGTTGATAGGAAGGATTTCGGGATTCGGGAAAGTCATTTGCTTCAATAATAGTCCCAATTCGCATTTCCACTCTTTCAAAATCGGTCCACGAAAGATTATTCGTCATGATGAATGTTCAGTTTATTAATCATTTCTGGAGAAATCTCGCCTTGATCTGCACCGTAAACATCAACTAGCAACCCCTTTCTTCCGTCGTGGGTTTCAATTAAATAAAGAATGGTATTGTCACCCGGATCAGTCATTCCTTCAAAGCGATAAAACTTAATGACCTCCAAGTGACCTGCTTTCCATTCCCTTTTAAGCGTTTTTGACGCTATGCCCTCGCCAACAAGATTAAAATCTTCAGTAAATCCGTGATTTTGTAAATCCTCAATTGCCACAGAAAGTGACGAATATGAATTTTTCATAAAAGTTATCTTAGATATTTAAAGTTAATGGAGATATTAATGAACTGCAATGTTTTTAAAAAAAGTTTAAGAGTTTAGACGTATAAAAGTTTAGTAGCCTATTCATCAATACTTCAGAAACCATTCAAAAGCCGTAACTTTAAACCATAGTTTGCAACCAATTCAGAAAAGAAGAAAATGGCCAACACAGAATCTAAAATGCTACCGTTGGGAACCAAAGCACCCGATTTTACACTAATTGACGCAGTGTCCGATAATCCTTTTTCCTTAAAGGATGTCCGCGGTAAAAAAGGTACAGTGGTTATGTTTATCTGCAACCATTGCCCATACGTAAAACATGTTAATGACGAAATTGTACGGCTAAGCAATGATTATCGTGTTACTGGATTTGGTTTTGTGGCTATCAATAGTAACGATATAATTAAATATCCCGAGGATTCACCAGCAGAAATGTGGCGAACAGCTCAAAAGCACAGTTATCCTTTTCCCTATTTATACGATGAAACCCAAGAGGTAGCAAAAGCATACGATGCAGCTTGCACCCCAGACTTCTATCTTTTTGATGCCTACTTGAAACTAGTTTACCGTGGTCAACTTGATAATAGCCGCCCGGGAAACGGAATTCCCGTAAACGGTCGCGATCTTCGCGAAGCGTTGGACAGCCTGCTCAGCAACAATCCGCAGCGTAAAGACCAAAAGCCAAGTATGGGATGTAATATAAAGTGGAAAAAATAAGCTATTTCCACCCCTCTCTTTTTATCAGATTTTCAATATGTGCATAATGGTGATTGCTGTGCCAAGCATAACTGCCCACAGTCTCTGCAAGTGTATAATTATGGTTTTTGGCTGGATGGTGAAACTCTTTCAACAATTGGACTTGCGATAATCCTTTTACTAAATAAACCCATTTGGCGTGCAAAGCGCTTATTGCTGCTAAAGACAATTCAATAGGCGCATTTTTGGCATCAGCAGTTTCTGCCCACGCTTTTTCATCATACACTTTTATGGTTGGCGTAGCTTCTGTTAAGGTCCACTTAAAACGCGTATAAGCGTTGTGGTGACTGTCATAAACGTGATGGATTGTTTGGCGCACGGTCCAACCTTCCGGTCTATATGGAGTATTCAGCTGCGCTTCCGAAAGAGAACTCACCAAATTATTCAATCTATTTGGAAAATGAGCTAAAATTGAAATCCAAGCTACCAAGGTTACATCTGTGATTTTTGAAGGGCAATCGAATTTACCGATTGGGTATTTAAGTTTTTCTATATCCATTTTTTTTAATTTTCCATTTACGATTGATGATTTCCCAATCTTGAATTTTGAATTTTGAATCTATTTAACATCCATCAACTCCACATCAAAAATCAAAGTAGCGCTTGGGGGAATAACCCCGCCAGCACCGCGTTCACCATAAGCAATGTGCGAAGGTATCACGAATCTAGCTTTATCACCTACATGCAATAATTGAATACCTTCATCCCAGCCTTCAATTACGTGGCCCATTCCCAGTGGGAAATCAATTGGTTGTTTTCTTTTATAGGAAGAATCAAACTCAGAGCCATCGGTAAGCATGCCTTTGTAGTGCACGGAAACTGTCTTTCCTTTTTCGGCTTTTTTACCGCTTCCTTTTTGAATTATTTTATAAAGGAGTCCGCTATCCGTTCTGTCAAATCCTTCAGAAACTTTCTTAATTTCTGCTTCCTCTTTTGCTTTTATGTTCGCAATTCGCTGTTCCCTTTCACCCGTAAAACTTCTGAAAGCTTCCACAGCGTTCCACTTTTTTGCTTCTTCGCCTACGCGGATTATTTCAACTTTCTTCATAGTATCGCCTTGGGCAACACTATCAACAACTTCCTGCCCTTCCACTACATTTCCAAAAACGGTGTGCTTGTTGTCCAACCAAGGGGTGGCAACGTGGGTGATAAAAAATTGGCTGCCGTTGCTTGCCGGACCAGAGTTAGCCATAGAAAGCACACCCGGAGTATCGTGGCGAAGGTCTGGATGGAACTCATCCTCAAAATCATAACCCGGTCCGCCAGATCCTGTTCCTTTAGGATCGCCACCTTGAATCATAAAATCAGGAAGTACTCGGTGAAATTTCAATCCGTCATAATACGGCGTTCCCTGTGGTTTTGCTGCATTTTCCAAATTGCCTTCCGCCAAAGCAACAAAGTTTCCAACCGTTCCCGGGGTTTTATCGTATGTTAGTTTTATAAGGATTTCTCCTTTTTCAGTCGTTATTTTTGCGTAAATTCCGTCTTGCATTGCTTTATTTTTAAATGAAGGGCAAAGGTACTTAATTCTGCATTCAGAATTCTGAATTCAGAATTGAAAAAATGTAACAAAACCACAACCCACACGACATACAACTAACTACTTTGAAAATCAATTCTGTGGATACTATACTTTCAATAAACAATCTCACCAAAAAGTTTGGCTCTCTTACCGCCGTTGACAATCTTTCATTCACAATCGAAAAAGGCAATGTTTATGGTATTCTTGGCCCAAACGGAAGCGGCAAAAGCACCACACTGGGCATTGTGCTGAATGTAGTCAATAAAACATCTGGCGATTTTAAATGGTTTAACGGCAACATTGATACCCACAACGCTTTAAAGAAAGTGGGCGCCATCATTGAACGGCCCAACTTTTACCCGTATATGACGGCCTTTCAAAACCTTCAGTTGGTTTGTAAAATAAAGGAAGTTTCCGAAGTAAAAATTATCGAGAAATTACAGCTTGTTGGATTGATTGACAGAAAAAATAGCAAATTCAGTACTTTTTCTTTAGGAATGAAACAGCGTTTGGCAATCGCTTCGGCATTACTGAATGATCCGGAAATATTGATTTTAGATGAACCCACCAACGGATTGGATCCACAGGGAATCCATCAAATTCGGGAAATCATCAAGTCTATTGCCTCAAAAGGAACAACTATTTTACTGGCCTCGCATTTGTTAGATGAAGTGGAAAAAGTTTGTACCCACGTGGTTATTCTTAGGAAAGGAGTTAGCCTCTATTCCGGCAGCGTGGACGGGATGAATGCCAGCCACGGTTTTTTGACGATGCAGAGCAACAATATGGAGCTGCTTCAAAATGCCTTGGAAGGAAATCCCGCCTTTGGCATCGTGAAACGCGAAGGCGATTATTTGATAGCTTATCTCAATCAACCGATGGATGCTGCGGATGTTAATAAACTTCTTTTTGAAAAAGGTATCACCCTTTCTCATCTCGTGAAACGAAAAGAAAGCCTCGAAGAACAATTCCTCGAACTCACCAAACAAAACTAAGTACGATGCTACGATTGTTAAACATAGAACTCCAAAAACTGCGCTTTAATAAATCCGTTAAGGTTATATCAATAGTATATTTTTCCTTGATTTGTTTTATGGCTTTTATCGCTTCTATTGAATTCAATATTGGCGATCTCCACGTGCGTGCAGCAGACCAAGGGATATTCAATTTCCCGTATATATGGCATTTCAATGCTTGGGTTGCTGCTTGGCTGAAAATTTTCTTGGCCATTGTGATTGTTTCCATTGTGGCCAACGAATACAGTTATCGCACCCTAAAACAAAACCTGATTGATGGACTTAGCAAAAAGGAATTCCTACTTTCCAAAGTGCTTGTAGTAATACTTTTTTCAGCAGTTTCAACCCTATTTCTGTTTGTTGTGTCCCTAATTTTAGGGTTGATATTCTCAGACTATACCGAGTTTTCCATAATCCTTAGCGATATGCAATACCTCTTTGCATATTTTTTAAAACTTGTTGCTTTCTTTAGCTTTTGTATGTTTTTGGCCTTTTGGGTGAAAAGATCGGCTTTTGCTCTCGGTTTTTTGGGGCTTTGGCAAGTGGTGGAAGGGCTTATTGCTATTCTTTTACAATATATAAAAGTGAAAACAGGTGTTAAT
>DAIMFZ010000073.1:0-11069 GCA_036724225.1 Aequorivita sp. | reverse complement strand
AATTTAAGTATGGTTTCTCTGTTTTCAAAACTGCCTTCGGAAGTTGCATTTTGATAATCAGGAGCAAAATTGGCTTCAAAAAAACCTAAGTCATTTTTCATGGCAGCTTCGTCATATTGTGCCATAAGATCCTTTATTTCCTGTTCGTTATTACTACTATTTTTGTTTTCTGAACAATTTGAAAATAGAATTGTTAGAATAAATAAGCCGATTAATTTGAAGTTTTTCATGTGAATGGTTTTTGGTGTTTGACTATTTTTTTGTTTGTCTATTTGATGGGATAAAATTGTAACCAATTAGCAAACAATACAATACCGAGAATGGGGGAGCTTAATAATTCAGAAATAATCAATATTTAAGGATCTCAATCCAAGACTAAAAACGTCGAGTCTTCCAGATAAAGATTTACTAGATTTTCTAAAAAATAATCGGATACTTTTTGAGCTAAAAAAAATAAATTCTAACTGCGCACTTTATTCATCCCATTTTAATGGAACATCGGCAACGCTTTGATCTACTTTGGCTGCCAATAATTCTGTAAATGCGGAATCACTTAAAGGCTTTTTTTGGATTTGCAGTTCTTTCCAAAGATTCTTAATGGCGGTAGTTCCACCCTCGTCATAAATAGTTCTTGCAGCCATATGCCAGCGGCATTGATACCAACCGTAATTTTTGGGGAATTGCTGACCAATCATTTCGTAATTGGTTTCCAAATCATTCAGGGTAGTATATTTTAAGTCTGCTTTATTAGTTGAAGTCACAACCATTTTAGGAAAGAGCGTTAAAGCCGGTAACTGTTGTGGTTCCTTTTCTGCTATATAAGTGTGCAGAAAAATATTGGCAAAAAGTTCACCCATCCATTTACGTTGCATAGTAAGTCCGCCTTGATTGTGATAGGCATGTCCTAATTCGTGAATGGCCAAAAGATCAAAAAAGCCACGCATAGACAATTGATTGTTTTTGTCTGAATAAGTACTTGAAATTTGTTGGGCAAGCCCCGCCGGTAATTGGTCCAATGGTGGAATAAAGCTCTTCCAAAAATCATTGTCATCAGAAGCCACAATGAGTGTTTGAGCATCATTATAATGGGGCATTCCGTAAACCGGAAAGTTGGTGTAATTACTCCAATCATCGGGCGACAATACCAATAAGGTAACGGTTGGCTCAAAATTAATTAGCGATTTATAAAACGATATAACACTATCACAACGGGTAGCCATTGCTTTTGCTTGCTCTTTTGAGCCTTCGCTATAATACGTTTTGGTAATATACCCTTCCAATTGGTTCAAGTTTTCAAATGTCTGTGACGTGGCATTATATATTGTCAAAAAAATGGAGACGTATAGTATTTTTGCACTGATTTTTCGGAGGGTGGTAATATATTTCATATAGTTTATATTCAGGATTAAGATGCGAATCTTATTAGGTTAAAGAAATTTTTATACATTGCATTTTTAAATTAAATGTTTAAAACGTTGCGGGTTTAATCCTGAAAAAACATTTCAAAAAAAGGCAACATATCTGTATAGATCCTTCCATCAAATCCGGCCAACTTATTTCCGTGGTCACCCAGATATTCTTCCGAAAAATGAATAATACCGTTTTCTTCAAGCTTTTTGCTGAATGCCAAGGCAGTGGGCGGAACGTGTGGAAAATCTTCATTTCGTCCCCAATCTATCTTAATGCCTTTAAAACTTTTTAAGGCCGATAGATGGTTGTCAATCATATTTAAGGGGAAGTTATTTTCCCATATTTTTTTAATTGAATCATTAACTTTTGGCTGGTCATTTTCATAATAAACGGGGGAAATTTCCGCAACGTTTGTAACGTTTTCATTTGTGGCGTAAGCCCGTGCCATACTTGCGATTACTGTTGCATAAAAGTCAATAAAATCATCTTTTTCCTGAGAGTTTGCCAAGCCTTCAATAATTTCATTTTCTGATTTGTATTCTGAAAGTCTTTTGAATCCGGGGTTTTCCAATGTGAAATCATTGGACCAATCCAAAACTGCCGGACTCATGGCGTAAACCATACTAAAGACTTCCGGATTTAACATCGCTATTTTTAAAGCGCCATTGCCACCCATTGAATGGCCTGAAAGCCCACGATTTTCACGGTTGGGAATTGTCCGGTAATTTTTGTCGATATAATCCACCACATTCTTTGCTATATAATCGCTCCAATTTCCTATGAGCGGGGAATTGGTGTAAAAACTCCCACCAAATTTTGTTTTGCTATTAGGAACTACCAATATAACTGGTCGAATTTGTTTGGTCTCAATGGCTTTATCCAACAATTGTTTTAATCCAAGCCATTCAAACATTTCTGTATCACTTGTAGCAAACCCTGGCAGGAAATAAATGGTAGGATAATTCCCTTGAGTGGTATGATAATCTGGAGGGAGATAGACTGAAATATTACGAATGGCATCTTCACCTCCATTATTGTTTTGGATGGAAGCTCCCAAAAATTGTTGGGAAATTACTTCACTTCCCTTTTGTTCTTGACCATAATGAAAGGGCGTAAAAATGAAAAAAAATAAGCCCGCAAAAATTAAATTCTTCATATTTCTATTTTTAAATTAATATCCATTTAAAACCATATCCCTAATCATATAGACCGCGAAAAAAGAAAACAAACACAAAATTATAGCAAAACCCAATGCTGGGTAATATCCTTTTTCGTCGCCTATGATATATACTTTAGGGTTGTTTTTTTCATAGGCAATTTCCACAAAATCTCCAGTATTATAATTGTTGTTGGCGGTTGTGGCCTCACTCGTAATTGGTTCATCAAAATCTATATGTTTGTAATAAAGATGTAGTTTGACGACTTGCCTTCCCCTAAAAAATGGCACCAATTCATTTTTAACAATCTGTGCTTTGGCAGTAATTCCATTTTTGGCCATAGTTCTATATTTCATTATCCGTCGGACTGTTATCAGTAGCGGAAAGCAAGCCATCAAAAGAATAACCGCATATATAAAATACATGCTTTAAAGTTTTAGTTTTATTACTATTTATGTTCTTTGGCAAAGGATAAAACATCAATCCTTTTATACAATCCGTTCTTGAATGGCTTTTGCTACTGCTTCAGTACTTGAATGCACATGTAGCTTGGCGTAAATATTTTTAATATGCGTTTTAATGGTTTCAACTGAAATTGTTAACTCATCGGCAATCATTTTGTAACTTTTCCCAGCGGTCAACAGTTGGAGTACAATTTTTTCCTTTTCGGTAAGGTTGTATGCTTCGTTGGAGGGCAGTTGCACATTCCCTTTAAAAAGTTGCAAAACTCTTTTCGCAATGCTGGGAGTCATTGGTGCACCGCCACTTTGAACATCATTTAGCGCCTCAATGTATGCGTCCGGCGATGTAGTTTTTAAAATATAGCCTGAAGCTCCTGCACAGATAGCTTAAAAAATAGAATCATCATCAGAGAATACCGTCTGTATCAAAACATAAAAAAACAAAAAAAGATTTTTTATGGTTTTAGTTGCTTCAATGCCTGAAATTCCTGGCATTTCAATATCCATAAGGCAGAGTTGACAATCTTTCCCTTTTAAATTTTCAACGAGCTGACTGCAGCCAGCGTAAGCGCCAATACAATGGTAACCTGGCGTTAGGTTTAAAAGAAATTGAAGACTTTCCCGAAGGTGCCTGTTATCTTCAAAAATTACAACGTTCAAAGTTTTGTTCATTGTTCCAATACTACTGCATTAATCATTATTTTCCAATACCTAAAATGGGGGAGGAAAAGGGACGTAGGACTTTTTGATGCACGACTTTTGGATCTAGGACTTATTAATTTTTAAATTTTGAATTCAGAATTTAGAATAATAGCCCCCCCTCATTTTCAGAATATATCTATTTCTCATCCCTAATTTCAACTTATCGGAAAAATTAATTGCACTTCCGCACCATTTTCTGGCACTGAGGTTATAACAAGCGTTCCATTCAGGTCCTTTGCGCGTTGCTTCATGTTTTCCAATCCGTTTCCTTTAAGGATTGTTTTTTGGTCAAAACCATTCCCAAAATCTTTTACTATCATTTCCAATTGTTTGTTTTGTTGATGTATTTTTATTTCCAATTTTTCGGTATTTGAATATTTCAGGGCGTTGTTTACCGCTTCCTTAAAAATTAAATAAACGTTTTTCTTTTGCTTCATATTCAGCTTTACCTCGTCTAAATCATCTGCTAAAAAAGTGCAGGAAATATTTCTACTGTTACAAATTTCCTGTACAAAGCGTTCCATCCGATACTTCAAGCCTTCACCTTCCTTTTCTTGGGGTTTAATTATCCAAACAATATCGCCCATGCGTTCCATGGTTTCCTTGGAATTTGTTCTAATAATTTCCATAATATCGTCTTTCGCATCAAATTGCTCTTTCCCTGCCATTTGGCTCAGCATATAAATACTGCTCAATGAACTTCCTACTTCATCGTGCAGATCTGCTGCAATGCGGTTGCGTAGTTCCAGTTCCTGCATTCGTTGTTTTAAACGGTTTCTATTAATAAAGCTATAGATGCCCACTGCCGTAAAAAGGATTATCAACCCAAATATGATCATTAAAAAGCGCTGTCGGTTCAGTTTCTGCTCGTTTATCTGTTTGTCCTTTTGCAAAACTATAATTTGCTTTTCATTCTTCTCTTTGTTGTACTGTTCCTCAATCGTTTTTAACTGGGCAACAATTTCGTTGTTCTTTAGGCTATCTCTTAAACCATTAAATTTGTTGGTGTACTCCAATGCTTTTTCAAACTGTTTAGTTTGCGCATAATAATCGGCTAAATTTTTATACCCTTCAGCTTCATCCCTTTTTTTTCCGGCTTCCTTAAAGGCTTGCACATTCACAATTGCTTTTTCTTCATTTTGCAATTGCTTTTCATTGATTGTTTTACTCGCCAATATTTCAAGGTCAATTTTGGTAAGCATGTCTATGTCCTCGTTTTTTAGGGCCAATTGCTTGGCTTTATTAAAATATGAAATAGCGGTTTGCGGGTCTTCTTCAGCATACATTCGCCCAATGTTGAAATAATTGGTGATTAACGCAGGGGTGTTATCCAATTCCTTGTTTATTGCAATGGCATTTTTGAAATGCTTTTCGGCCCGAGCTAAATCTTCCAACCCCATATAGTTATTTCCCAAGTTCTGTTCAGCATTTGCCATGCCACGTTTATCATCCATGGTTTTTTTTAATTTCACAGATTTTTGGAGATAGGAAATCGATTCATTAAAACGGTTCATTTGATAATAACAGTTTGAAATATTGTTATAACAAAATGATTGTCCGGTTTTGTTGCCAGTGCTTTCAAATCCCTTTAAGGCAATAAAATGATATTCAAGGCTTTTTTTGTAATCAGCAAATTGGTAATAACAATTTCCAAGATTGATTGCCTGCCCGTAAATTTCTTCCTTCTTTCCAATTTTTTTGGAGTACTCATATCCTTTCAGCAGATAGGGCAAGGCTTCTTTTGATTTTCCAATGTTATTGTAATAAAGGCCTGTTGTGGAGTTATAAATTTGATTGATGTGGTTCCAATCAGCCTCATTAGCGCTTGAAGCCATATTTTTTAATCCTTCCAAATAAAATTCCGTACTATCCCTTTGTGAAGTGTTTTTATGAATATTCGCCAAAACTGCATAGGAAGTTGCCAATTGTTTATACGTGTCAAGGGCTTTTGAAAGTGCTTTTGCGCGCCAAGCATATTTTAGGGCTTTTTCAATGTCACGCTTACTATAAACTCCCGCAATTTTGTTGAGGGCATTCACCATTTCAACATCGCGGGAGTTTGTGTTTAGTACCGTTTCAAGACTGTCAATTAAATATTGCTGGGCGTGTGTGGCAGAAATCCACAGAAAGCAAATAATCAAGATGGTTTGATTGATTCGCATAAAAAGCATTGTTAGAGGTAATTAAAGTACAAAAGTTAAACTTTCTACAATCAATTATCACAAATTATTTTAAGCGAACAGATTCAGAAAATATTACTCCTCTTCCTTATATTCATCATACAGAAAGCTATTGTACGGAAAACGGGTGGTGTGAATTTCTTTCACTTTATCATAAACCATTTTCCGGAATTCGTTAAAATTTTCCTTGTTTAATGCTGAAATAAAGATGGCGTCGCCGTTCAATTTTGCCATCCAGGTTTGTTTCCACTCTTCCAAAGTGTAATGTGCCTTGGTTTTTTCGGTCATCAAATCGTCTTTCTCAATTTCTTCTGGACGGTAAACATCAATTTTGTTGAAAACCATAATCGTGGGCTTGTCCGCACTTCCTATTTCTTCGAGAATTTTATCGACAGAATCAATGTGATGTTCAAAAGAGGGATGACTGATATCCACAACGTGCAATAACAAATCTGCCTCTCTCACTTCATCCAAAGTACTTTTGAAAGACTCAACAAGTTGCGTTGGCAGTTTACGTATGAAACCAACCGTGTCTGTAAGCAAAAATGGAAGATTCCCAATAACCACTTTTCGGACTGTAGTATCAAGCGTAGCAAACAATTTATTTTCAGCAAAAACATCGCTTTTACTAATTACGTTCATCAATGTAGATTTTCCCACGTTTGTATAGCCCACCAAAGCTACCCGAACCAAAGCGCCACGATTGCCGCGTTGTACCTCCATTTGGCGGTCAATTTTTTTTAGTTTTTCCTTTAACAACGATATACGGTCACGAACAATACGGCGGTCAGTTTCAATTTCTGTTTCCCCCGGACCGCGCATCCCGATACCTCCACGCTGGCGTTCCAAGTGAGTCCACATTCCAGAAAGCCGTGGCAACAGATATTGGTATTGCGCCAGCTCTACCTGCGTGCTTGCGTAACTGGTCTGGGCACGCTGGGCAAAAATGTCCAGAATTAAATTGGTTCGGTCCAATACTTTACAGTCCAATTCCTTTTGAATGTTTTTTTGTTGCCCGGGCGAAAGTTCATCATCAAAAATAACTACGCCTACTTCGTGTTCCTCTACAAAATCCTTGACCTCTTGTAACTTTCCGGTTCCAATAAATGTTTTCGGATTGGGTTTGTCCATTTTTTGTACAAAGCGTTTCAGCACTTCGCCTCCTGCGGTATATGCCAAAAATTCCAGCTCATCAAGGTACTCTTCGCTTTTTGTTTCGTCCTGATATTGGGTAATCAGCCCTATTAAAACTGTTTTTTCGTATGAAATGTCCGCTTGCTCTATCATATATTTTTGTTGGTGCTGTTGATACTATTAATGCCTTTGATCTGTGGATATTTTTATTTCTATTGCCTCAATCACTGTAAAATTTCGTAATGCTGTAAACTGGCTCTTGATTACTGAATAACCGCAAATGTACAAAACACATAGCGAGACTTTTTTGTACTTTAGAAGCAATTAACAGAAATCACTTTTCCGCTTAAAAAATGAGAAACCGCTACATCATTGCATTTTACAATCTCGAAAATCTTTTTGATACCATAAACGACCCCAAAACGATGGACGACGATTTTACGCCTGGCACAGAAATGGACTGGAACGAAAAGCGCTACCACGAAAAATTGAAAAAACTGGGGCGAATCATTTCGCAAATTGGTTTTGAAGAAACCTTCCATCCGCCTTTACTTTTGGGAGTTGCAGAAGTAGAAAATGAAAGTGTGCTAAATAGATTGGTCAATTCAAAATTTCTGAAAAACAAAAATTATGGTTATGCACATTTCGATTCGCCTGACGAACGGGGGATTGATACTGCATTGCTTTACAGAAAAGATTATTTTGAAATTCTTCATAAAGAAGCCATCACAGTATTGGTAAACAACGAAGAAGGTATCCGCGATTTTACGCGCGATATTCTCTATGTGAAAGGAAAAGTGGAAACCGAAACAATCCATATTTTAGTAAACCATTGGCCATCACGGCGTGAAGGAGTTGAAAAAACAAACCACAAACGAGTGGCCGTGGCATTAAAAAACAGGGAGCTAATTTCAAAAATAACCACAGAAAATCCGACGGAGAAAATAATAGTTATGGGCGACCTCAACGATGATCCAAGCAGTGAAAGTGCAAAAATATTGGCAGGAACAGACCTTTATAATCCGATGGAACTTTTGCTCACCAAATACTCCGGCAGCTTGAACTATCAACACGCATGGAATCTTTTTGACCAAATTGTAATATCAAATAACTTTCTGCAACAACATGCGAATGATTTTCAATTTGAAGAAGCCAAGATTTTCAACCCAAAGGAATTAAAGGAGTACAACGGGGACTTTAAAGGTAACCCATTTAGAACCTACGCCGGGCCCCACTATTTAGGCGGAGTGAGTGACCATTTTCCGGTTTTTGCCGTTTTTTCGATTAAAAAGTGATACATTAAATCTTGAAAAAAAACAGTATTTAATGACAAGAAAATTATACATATTCACCCTTCTGTTATTGATTGTTGTGTTTTACAGCGTTAAAACCCAGGCGCAACAAGACCCACAATACACCCAGTATATGTATAATATGAACGTTGTGAATCCAGCCTACGCGGGTTCCAAGGAGAGTCTTTCCGTTACTGCCCTTTACCGGAACCAATGGACGGGTTTGGAGGGCAATCCCGTGACGTATACTTTTTCGGCACATTCGCCTATTAATGAAAAAATTGGATTGGGGCTTTCGGCCGTTAAAGACGAGTTGGGGCCTGTGCGTGAAACCAACGTGTTTGCAGATTTTTCCTATACCGTGCAGGTGGCAAAAAGCATGCATCTTGCATTGGGGCTAAAAGCTGGGGCAACCTTTCACGATGTGGGATTGATTTCCTTGGAAATACAAGACTCCAACGACCCTTTCTTTTCGCAGGACATAAACAATACCTATCCCAATATTGGGGCGGGAGTTTTTCTTTATGGAGAAACCTTTTATGTAGGACTTTCCGTTCCAAATTTGCTAAAATCGGTCCATTTGGATGAAAACGGAATAAAGTATGGTTCTGAAACCAATCATTATTTCGCAACGGCAGGTTATGTTTTTCAGCTATCGGAAAACTTTAAGTTGAAGCCTTCCGCAATGGTGAAATCTGCTTTTGGCGCTCCAGTTTCTTTTGATGCAAACCTCAACGCACTTTTTTACAATAGGTTTGAACTTGGTGCTTCATACCGCTTAAACGATTCCTTCAGCGGATTGGTCGGGTTTCAGATAACGCCGAACCTTCGTGTGGGCTATGCTTATGACCACGTAAATTCTGACCTGAAAGCAGTGGGCCCAAGTTCGCACGAGGTGATTGTAACTTTTGATATTTTCTTTCGGGCAGAAAAGATACTTACACCACGATTTTTTTAAAATTATTTAAAATTTGAATTTATTCAATCGCAACGCTCTCCTTCCATAACTACATCATCTATGTCGCGGATAAACAATTGCACATCGCTGTTGAAAATACTCAACACAGCCGTCAAAGTACCATTGCCTTCTGGAAGGATCAAGTTTTTGAAATCTGCAAAGCCACTGGTTCTTAATATAACGGTTTCTCCATCACAATTTTCAACTTCTCTGTTAACTCCAAAAGTATTTGTTAGGTTTCCATAGTGTTCCACCCCTGCAAGTCCATTTGGAAACTGTACGTCTTCAAATTGGACCAAAGTATTCAGTCTTTCAGGATTGGAGGTTTCAGCAATAGAAATAATTGTAGGAATTATTTCAGCGATTTCTGTGGAGCGAAGAATGCGGCTTTCAAATTCTATTACATCAATTCTTCCCACTTCGTCTCCATCCTGCACACCAATTGTTGGCAGGTCGGCATATTCGCCAATATAAAGACCATTCACGCGGAAATATATTTTACGCCCTGGTTCATACTTAGTGTAAATATCTGTAGCGTTTGTAGAAATAGCAACACCCGCTGTTGGGTTTTCTGGGGCATCTTGTATAACCAATGACTTATAGAAATTTCCGGTTTCATCACTTGAAACAACGTAGGCTTCCAAGTAAAGATCTCTTCCTGAGCCATCACCAGCTTCAATTATTTTTGGTTCATAGCCCCGATAAATATCTTTAATAGTTTTAATATCTATATTTACCTCAACGTTTGGTTCCTGGCTAATTATTTCAGGCAGGTCGTAATCATCATCCTGAACACAGGATGTAACAATCATTCCTAGAAAGAATAGGAAGAGCAGAAGTTCACTATTTTTATAATTTTTCATCACTTCTTTAATTAAATTTCTCAATCCGTTAAAATCGAACATACAGATTTAAATAATATGTAGTTCCGTATCCGTACCAATATTTTGGTGCAACCACGGGAATATCATTGGCAGCATCATCAGAAAGGGTCCTATAGTTGGCATTTCTTCCTTGCTCGTAACCTCCTGTTTTGTATTCTTGGTTAAAAATATTGCTGATGGTTGCAAAGAAGCCTACGTAATAATCTTTAATTTTCCAAGACTTTCCACCTACTGCGTTTACCAATATATAGTGGTCAAACTTTTCCTGTTTCAACAATTTCTTTGCCTTAGCTGGGTCGTAATCATTGAAAGGCATTCCATCCGTATCCGTATAAAAATTATTAGTGCGTGCAAGTGGAGAAATATCAATGTAGCCATTTGAAAAATAGTTGGTAGAAGCACCAAACCACCAAAAATCTGGGTCGCGGTATTCAAAGCCAATTTGATACGCCTGTTGTGGACCGCCAGCTACTTTATAGCCTTTTAGGTATGATTTATCATAATTTTCAAATCCATTATTAAAATCATCTGATGTTAAATACAGGTGTGGATTATTGTCATACGTATTTTGTCCATAAGCTGCTGCACCTTTCAATTTAATGGTGGGAGTTACTTGGGCTTCAACTCCCAAATCTGCTCCAACATTCTTTTTATCAACATCTGTAAGCACTTCTTGGACAAAAGCAGTATCACCATTATTTTGAGTTCCTCCTGAGGTATAAACGCCATCAACATAATAAAAAGAAATTTCAGTAGCGTTCTGCATCAAAGTATAATAACCCGTCAATCGTGCTTTTATCATTGGCGAACGGAAAATATAGCTTCCGTCAATGTTGATATTTTTAGCTACAGTCAAATCAATTACAGTAGCATTGTTTTGGCGTGAATTTG
>DAIMFZ010000072.1:0-11110 GCA_036724225.1 Aequorivita sp. | reverse complement strand
AATCTTTAGCACTCTTAAAAAAGAGTAAGGACGAAGATTATGTGTTCTATAACAAAATATACACGTCCCTAGGCAGTATACTTTGGCAACAGACCAAACTGGACAGTGCCAGCTATTATTTCAATGAAGCATTAAAAGTTTTAAAAAAGACAGACACTACCGATTTAAAAAACAAACTGTTCCGCCCCAGCCTTATAAAATTGAACCTGTCCATGCTGCTAAATTCAGTGGGCAATAGCAAGGAAGCCATTGCCATTTCGTATGAGGCGATTGAAGGCTTACAACAATTCATAGCAGAAACAACCGACGAATATTATATAAAACAGTCCAAAAATTTCATCTTTAGTCTTTTGGACAACCTTGCTTCCTATCACAACACCCTAGGGGAATACAAGCGTAGCGAAGAGCTTATGGAGTACTCTTTTACCCAAAAACAAAAGGAATATGAGTAAAATGATATCAACATAATTATTTCACATGTTATTTTAACAAAAACAAAAACGGTTAACCGGGATTTTAAAGGTGCGGCCTATCACGCAGACCGTGCACTGGAAATTTTTAAAAAAAGAACCGATGGAGATACTTATTGGAAGGCCGCTGCCTTTTCCGTAAGAGGAACCATTTATGAGCGCACGGGAAATATGGAGCTGGCGAAATTGTTTTACGAAATGGGCGATCAGGCATACAGAAATTCTTCCGGTGACAACTATTCAAAGGATTTTTTGGAACACTTTATTCAGCTCAGCAATTTTTATGTGAAGATCAACCAGGACCAGAAAGCTATTGAAACAGCCAAGGAAGCATATGATTATGTACATAAAGATGCTTTAAAAAATACACTTCAGGAATTTTACCAAATCCAAAATCTGGCTGCAGTGTATTTTAAATTAAAGAACTATAAAGAAGCCATAAAGTACAGCGATGAAGCCTTACGGTTCAATCTTCTTGCCGATGGAAATAAAAGGAGCGCCACAGATTCCATATTGATGCTGTACCGAAAACCGGGTGCAATTTTGATCAATACCGCTTCGCAATATTACCTTTTACAGAATAAATCTCCTGAACAATTAAAACAATTTTTAAGTAATATAGACCAAGCCATTTCCATTCTGGATCAACGCAAAAAAGTGGTTACAACCCACGAAGATGTTTCCATTCTAATCAGTGAAAACGAAGAACTCTTCAATTTTGCTAAAAAACTGCGATTGGAACTTTTTGAGATGACCAATGATGAAACCTATCTGGATCAAGTTATTTCTCTTCACGAATCCGCTATTTATAACAGGATAAGGTCGCGCCTAAATCTTCGGGAAAACGTGGCGTTCAAAAATGTTCCCAAGGAAATTTTGGAAACCGAAATGCAGTTAAAAAACAACATAACAACTACCATAGAGAATACAGAAGGGGGAATTGGGGCTTACATTACAGCTTCGGAAAAGTGGGAAACCTTCGTAAAAACACTACAAAAGGATTATCCGGAATATTACAAGATGCGATACGAAACTTTGGAAGAATCCATTAAAGACCTCCAAGAAAAAATTCCTGAAAACACAACCGTGGTTCGTTATCTTTTCATTGAAGATAAATTGTATTCCTTTGTCGTTTCACATAATCAAAAAGACTTGATTCCGCTGGATAATACCAATATTGAAGAAAGTTTGGAACAGCTTGCAGAAGAAGATTTTTCGGTTCAAAAGAAAAGCCCGCTGCTTTTTGACCTCTACACAGCACTATGGAAACCGTTGGAAGAAAAAATAAAAACCAAAAAAGTCGTCATAATTCCTGACAGGGAGTTGTTCAACCTCAGTTTTGAAATGCTCACCCCAAAACCCATTTCAGATTTTAGGGAATTCAGCACCAACAGTTTATTGGCGCGCTATGACATTTCCTATAATTTCAGCCTACTGCTATACAAGAACAAGCGAAAAGTAATAGACTACCCAGAAAATTATGTGGGATTTGCCCCTGGCTTTAACAAACAAATGAAACATGAATATAAGATTGGATTGCAGGATTCCATGAAATTGGACAAAGCATATTTAACATTGCTGCCACAACCTTTTAGTGAAAATTTAATAAAGCAATATTCAAAAGTGTTTGACGGCAATTATTTTATGGATCAAAATGCCAGCAAATCCGTGTTTATAAATAACGCCAAGGAGCATAAAATAATCCATATTGGCACCCATGCTGAATCCAACAACATCAGTCCCGAACTCAGCCGACTGGTGTTTGCCAAAAAATCTGAAAACTATGAGAATTATGACGAGAATTCGCTTTATGCCTATGAAATATACAATATAGATTTATCCTCCAATTTGGCAATTTTGACCGCCTGCGAAACCGGAAAACCCACCTTCCAAGCCGGCGAAGGCGCCATCAATTTGGCACATGCTTTTAATTATGCGGGCAGTGAAAGCATTTTAACAAGTTTATGGGATATTGATGAAGTTTCCAGCACCCAAATAGTAGGCTATTTTTACGATTTTCTTTCCGAAGGCCTTCCCAAAGATGAAGCCTTAAAAAAAGCCAAATTAAAATACCTCTCTACTGCCGAGGGCCGCGGTGCCGATCCACAATATTGGGCAGGACTGGTATTGATTGGCGATACATCTCCCATACAATTACAACAATCCGTAAACCCTATTTGGTGGTGGATTGCCGGAGTACTTTTGGTGGGGATTTTCATTCTTTTCCTTCTGAAAAGAAAGAAAGCTAAAAAGATATAACCAATTGGTCATCGGTGATTGGTGATCAGTCATCGGTCATCCGTCTTTTTTCTTTTTTCTTTCTTCTCTCCTCTTAAATAGTTTTCACTTAAGTCCTGTTTCCCTTAGGTCCTGTTTCCCTTAATTCTTTTTTCAAAAAAAAGTGATGACCTTTTAATTGTATTACGTTTTAAGATTAAAGTGCTCGCATTTTGCATTCAATAACTTTTATAAATAATCATTAATTTAAATTAAACATCATGAAAAAAATTTATTTTTTATTTACGCTAAGCCTTTTAGTTATGAATGGGAACATAACAAATGCCCAAACTACAGATGTAATTACTGGCCTTAACTATCCATCGGGTATAAACTTTAATGGAAACGACCTGTACATTTGTGATAATGCCGAAAGAATTTTAAAAATAGACGTAACCGATAGCAATCCAGTGACAACGGAAGTTATCAGTGGACTTGGCAATCCTTCCGAATTTATCTTAAATGGGAATGATCTATATATTGCAGAATATTCTGCCGGAAAAATTTCCAAAATTGATATCACTGATACCAATCCAGTAGCCGTAGATGTTGTTACGGGACTTAATGAACCCAGTGGATTAGCTTTGAATGGTAACATTTTATACATCGCGGAATCTAATGGCAATATGATTTCCAAAATAGATATAACCGATACAAACCCCGTAGCTACTCTTGTTTTTTCGGGTTTTTTAAGATTTCTAGATTTAGTACTCCATGGAAACGATTTGTACTTCACTGCAGCTGATGCCGGTTTAATTGCCAAAATAGATATCACGGATAGCAATCCAGTAGCTACAATTGTTGTAAGCAATCTACAAGGCCCCTATCAAATGGTCCTACGTGGAAACACTATGTATTTCGCTGAGCTAAATGGCAGCAAGATCTCCCAAATTGATATAACTGCCACCAATCCCGTAGCTACAGAGGTGGTTGCTGGCCTTTCTTCACCTTATGGATTGGCAATACATGGAAACGAATTGTTTATTTCTGAATTTCTTGGCGGAAAGATTTCCAAAATTGCAATTCCTCCACTAAGTATAAATGATTTCAACACGAATTCTATTAAAGTTTATCCAAATCCGGCTACTAATTTTATCCAGATTTCCGGTCTTGACAGCGCGAAGAATTATAAAATTTATAATGTTTTGGGAGCAGAAATGGATAATGGAATTATCTCCCGAACTGAAAAAATCTATATAGAAAATTTATCCAATGGTATATATTTTCTGAAATTCCCGAATGGAAATACGATAAAATTCATGAAAAATTAAGGATCTATTATATAGACCCATCATAAATATAGAATACCGGAACATGAAAACTTCAGTATTTGTGATTCGGTATTCGTTGTTTTCAAAACGTACAATTCCACCCCATCATTAATTTATTCTCCTTTTAAATAAATTTTAAAAGTTTCAGGATCAAAGCTTCAATCATCCATCACATAGCATCCATCTTATAATATCCTTTTTTTCTTTTTTTCTTTATTCTCCATTCCTTAGTCCTTTTTCCTAGGTCTTTCAGCGTCCGCAGGCAGCCATAGCTTTAGTGGAGGAGCAAACGATCTTAGGTCTTACGTTTTTTTTTGATGACATTTCCTAATTATTTCGATATACCTATATAATCCTTTAAAAAACCAAATTATGAAAACATCAATTACCTTATTTGCATTATTGCTGAGCCTATTCACAGCCCAAGCCCAAGACCCAGCCATTATTTGGCAAAAAACCATTGGCGGAGATAATGCAGATTTTACAACTGCCTTTGAACCTACTTCAGACGGAGGCTTCATCCTCGGCGGCTATTCTACAAGCAATATGTCTGGCGAAAAGACCGAAAACAGCAATGGCGGCATCGATATCTGGATTGTCAAACTTGATGGCTCAGGAAACATTATGTGGCAAAACACCATTGGCGGTAGTGGAGATGATTTTCTAATCTCAATGAAACAGACCTCAGATGGTGGCTACATACTAGGTGCAGGTTCCGACTCAAACATTTCCGGTGATAAAACTGAAAATTCACGCGGCGGACTTGATTATTGGATTTTGAAACTTGATTCTTCTGGCAATATTTCATGGCAAAAAACTTACGGCGGCGCACAACCGGAATTTGAAACATACGTTGTTGAAACCAACGACGGAGGTTACTTTGTGGGCGGATATTCAGACAGCGATGTTAGCGGCGATAAAACTGACCCCAACAATGGACAACGAGATTATTGGGCCTTAAAGCTAGACAGCACAGGGAACATCGTTTGGCAAAATAGTATTGGGGGAAGTTTGGTGGACCGCCCGCAAATATCGTTTCAAGCCGCTGATGGAGGGTTCATTATGGGCGGTTATTCGTTTTCTGGAATTTCTGGAGACAAAACCCAACCTAACCAAGGCGTAACAGATAATTGGATTGTAAAATTAGACAGCAACGGCAACGTATTATGGGATAAAAGTTATGGCGGTAGTGATAGCGACGTATTGCGTAATCTAATTCAAACCGCAGATGGTGGCTACCTTGCGGGTGGCTATTCAAAGTCAAATATTTCTGGCGACAAAACCGAAAATTCCCAAGGCGATTATGATTATTGGATATATAAACTGGACAGTAACGGCAACTTGGGTTGGCAAAATACTATCGGTGGCAGCGGCATAGATTATTTGCGCGATCTGAAACAGTTTGCGGATGGCAGTTATATGGTCGTTGGCTATAGCAACAGCAACATTTCTGGCGACAAAACCGAAAACAGCAACGGCGGTTATGATTATTGGTTGGTAAAACTGGATACTTCCGGCAATGTAGCTGCCCAAAACTCCATAGGTGGTTCTGGAGATGAAGGCGGCCCATACTTCCAGCCAACTCCTGATGGTAATTTCGCCATGTTCTGTTCTTCAAACTCCAATATTTCAGGCGATAAAAGCGAAAACAGCCGAGGCCTGGATGATTACTGGGTTTTTAAAACCACCCCTGCAATTCTTGGCATTGCACCCAACAATTTCGGTCTTGCTCTAAGTGCCTACCCCAATCCAACAAACGGCAGGTTCACAATAAATTTGGGTGAAAGCTTTTCAGAAACCAATGTTTCTATAATCAATTTGTTGGGGCAGGTTGTTTCTTCCTCAACTTATAAAAACACTCAAAAACTAGATTTGGAAATAAACGGTGCTGTAGGTATGTATCTGGTAACAGTAAAAACCCTTGAAGGAAAACAGGCCACATTAAAAATAACAAAACAGTAATTTTTTTCATTTCAATTAGTCAAACTGACGGAAGCTCCTATAAAAAGGAGCTTCTTTCATGGGTAACAATCCTACTCAACATGATTTCCTTTAGTCCAGTTTCCTGTTTCTATTATGAACTGCATCAAAAAGCATAAAAATTCCTATCTTTCACAAAATTTAGAAAAGTAACTTTACACTATAAAAATATACCAATGAAAAACCTAATCATCCTCTTCGCCTTCATCCTTCTTGCTGCCACCGCCCAAAGTCAATCCCTTACCGAAAAGGAAATTAGCGGCACCTGGCAAGTAATAACAATTACAAATGCCGGCAACAAACCAGCTCAAGCTGAAGAGATGAATGCAGCTTACTTTGATCTTTATCCAGACCATAGTTTTCAATTAAGGACCCAAAAAAACAATGGTTCTTCCACTGAATATGAAGAAAACTTCAAAAACTACAAGTGGAGCTACAATGCCGCTACCCAGACCATAAATCTTAGCAAAGGCAATATGAATATCAAAGTATCCAAAATCAACAACAACGTATTTTTTGAGCTTACAGGAACAGGAATAAAACTGCAAGTTTTTCAACCTATTTAATAGGGAGAAAACATTGCCAGAAAATGTTCACCCTCGCACAAATACTGCAAGCACACGCCAAAGTTAAATCAGGTGCAGATTTTCCAAAATACATCCAGGAAATTAAACAACATGGTGTAACCGCATTCCAAACATGGGTAGCAGACAGCCATACAGAGTATTTCGGAAATGAAAATCAACAAATAAAATCACAGCCACAATACAAAACCCTAAAAATTGCGGAAACCCTTAACACAGAAAAATTCACCCACTATCTAAAACTCCACCAACAAGGCCAAACAGATTATCACACCTTCTGCAGCCACTGCGCAGAAACAGGCATAAAAAAATGGTGCGTATCCTTAGATAAAATGACCTGTACCTATCAAGACAAAGCGGGCAAAAACGTTTTAGTGGAGAATATTCCAAAATAAGCTTTAGGCCGTATGTATAATTATTTATTTTTAATTGCTAATTGTTCCCTGTAACATTCTGAAAGAAATTGCGTTATATAATTTCATCAATCCAAAATCAGTATGTTACAACGCTTTTTCATCTTTTGCTCCGGTGCAGACATTGCCATCCTTGACGAATGTTCCCCCGGCGAACGCACCAAATACGCCGGCATTGGCGCCACTGTTTTCTTTACAGCCGTTATGGCCACAATAGCTGCCGCATATGCACTTTACACGGTTTTTGACAATTACTACTCCGCCATTTTCTTTGGAATTATTTGGGGATTATTGATCTTCAATCTCGATAGATTCATAGTTTCCACCATCAAAAAACGCAACAATTTCTTTGATGAATTGATTCAAGCTTCCCCGCGAATCGCTTTGGCAATAATCATCGCCATCGTTATCTCAAAACCTTTGGAAATGAAGATTTTCGAAAAGGAAATCAATCAAGTCTTACTCACCGAGAAGAACGAAATGACCCTGGCTAACAAAGACCAATTGGCACTTCAATACACTCCTTCCGTAAAAGCCCTCGAAACAGAAATTGAAGGTTTTAAAAGTGAGATAACCACAAAAGAAGCCGAAGTAAACACCCTTTACGAAACCTACATCGCCGAAGCCGAAGGCCGCAAAGGCACCGAACTACTCGGCAAAGGCCCCGTTTACAAAGAAAAACGCGATAAACACGATGCAGAGCTATCCGCATTGGCAGAATTAAAGAAAACAAACGCTGAAAAAATAAAGGCAGCCGAAGCACAAATAGCATCCCTCGCAACAGAATACAAAACCAATGTAGCCAACACCCAACCCATAATAGACGGTTTCGATGGATTGATGGCGCGCGTAAATGCATTGAACAAGCTTCCCTTACTGCCTTCGTTATTTATCTTTTTACTCTTCCTCGCCATTGAAACATCGCCAATCTTAGCAAAATTATTGTCCCCAAAAGGCGCGTATGATTTAAAACTTGAAGAACAGGAAAGCGCCCTAAAATCTTGGGTAACCCAACAAAAAGCACAACGCGACATACTTGTAACCACAGACCGCGACATCAACAACAGAGTCTATGCAGACATAGCAGAAGAACAAGAACTCTACAACTACAAACGCAAAAAAGCCCGCGAATTGATGCAAATGCAGGCCGATGCATTTTATAGGAAGCAGAAAAGCGTTTTATAACACAACTATTTATTAAAGTACAAAATCCACCTTCCTAAATAGCGAAAGGTGGATTTTTCGAATTGTACAAACAATTCAAAAAGACGGAGGGGGAAAGACGTAAAACGTTCATTTTTCAGTAATTTTGTTAGTCAATTACCCTCAAAAAGAATATGTCCAAAGTCACTCCCAAACAAGCTTCAAAAATTGCCAGTGAACATTTTAATATTAGCGCTGAATCTTCAAAACTTGACGGCTATTTGGATGAAAATTTTCTTTTGAAAACCACTTCAGATGAAAAATTTATCCTGAAAATTTCTTCCAAAGAAAATCAAGAGCAATTAGATTTCCAAATACAAATCCTGAATCATCTTTCAACAAAAAAACATGCGGTTTCACTTTCCGAAGTTGTACCAAACAAAGATGAAAAACCGCTTACTAAACTTCAAAATAATAAAACCGCAAGAGTATTAACGTGGCTTTCAGGTCGTCTTTGGGCAACTGTGAACCCAAAAACAGAAAGTTTACGAAACAGTTTGGGTGAAGCCGCCGGAAGTTTGACAATGGCTCTCCAAGATTTTGATCATCCCGCTGCGCACAGAAATATCGATTGGGATATAACAAATTCCACTTGGACTTCAAAACATATAAATCGATTCTCAGGAAAGCAAAAGGAGATTGTGCAACATTTTCAAAACCGTTTTGAGAAAATTCAATCTACTTATAAAAACCTTCCGAAGAGCATCGTCCACAATGATTTGAACGATTACAATATTTTAGTTTCTGAAGATTTAAACAGTCCAAAAGTTTCAGGTTTTATAGACTTTGGAGATTCGCTCTTCACCCAAACCATCAACGACCTCGCCATTGTTTTGGCATATGCAATTATGAGCCTTCCCGATCCGCTTTCAGCAGCTTTGGAAGTTATAAAAGGTTATAACAAACACTACAAACTTTCAGAGAAGGAACTGGAATGTCTTTACATTCTGGTTGGAATGCGACTCGTTACAACTGTTACGAATGCTTCGCTTAAAAAAGAGAAATTTCCAAAAGACGACTATTTCGTAATCAGCGAAAAACCCGCGTGGGATCTGCTCGAGAAATGGTTTAATGTGAATGAAAATTTCGCCTATTATTCCTTCCGAAATGCTTGCGGTTATTCAGCACATCCATTGGAAAAGAAATTTGTAAACTGGACAAAAAACAATCAAGTTTCGTTAAAAACAATATTTCCAACAGTGGTTTATGAAAAAGTAGCAAATCTCGATATGAGTGTTGGCAGCACCTTGCTTGGTAATCAATCAGAATACAACGATCCTGAAGTTTCAGAATTTAAATTGAAACAATTCCGAAAACGCCATCCCAGAACCATTTTGTTGAATGGCTATTTGGAAGCCCGCCCTTTTTATACCACCGAAGCTTTTAAAAGCGAAGGCAACAACGGCCCGCAATACCGAACTGTACATTTGGGAACCGATTTTTGGGTGCCAGTAAAAACACCCGTCCAAGCCCCTTATGATGGAACAGTAAAAATAATCCATCACAACAATTACGATAAGGATTACGGCCCGATGCTCATCTTGGAACACACTTTTAACGGGGGAAAATTCTACTCACTTTACGGCCATCTGTCGCTAATGTCGTTGGAAATTTTAAAAGTCGGACAGAAGGTAAAACAGGGCGACCGCATCGCTTACATCGGCAAGCCATCTGAAAATGGCAATTGGGCACCGCATCTTCATTTTCAGTTGATTTTGGATTTGTTGGGCAATAATGAAAACTTCAACGGCGTAGCTTTCCCTTCAAAAGTTGAAATCTGGAAAAGTCTCTGTCCAAACCCAAATTTTATATTTAAAGAGGAATTGAATACTTCTAAAGAAAGAATTTCAGAAGAAAAAATTATCAATTTCAGAAAAGATCATCTCGGAAAAGGTTTGAGTCTTTCCTATGACAAACCGTTGCACATAGTCCGTGGTGAAGATGTTTATTTGATTGATATTGAAGGAAGAAAATATCTGGACACCGTAAACAACGTTAACCACGTGGGCCATCAGCACCCAAAAGTGGTTGCGGCCGGACAAAAACAAATGGCGGTTTTGAATACCAACACCCGTTATCTGCACGAAGAAATCATTGGATATGCAGAAGCTTTACTGAAAAAATTACCACCACATTTATCAGTAATTCATATTGTGAATTCGGGCAGCGAGGCCAACGAACTCGCGCTTCGAATGGTAAAAACCGTTACAGGCAACAAAGATATTTTGGCGATAGAAGTAGGTTACCACGGCAACACAAACGCGGTGATGGATGTAAGTTCCTATAAATTTGAAGGCGAAGGCGGTTTTCCAAAACCTGAAACAACCCATATTTTGCCCCTTCCAGATTCCTTCCGAGGGAAATATTCGGGAGCGGATTGCGGAATTGATTACGCAAATCACGCCAAGGAAATTATTCAAAATTTAAAAGTTGAGGGCAAGAAAATCGCCGGGTTTATCGGCGAAACCATGATAAGTTGCGGCGGACAGATTGTTCCACCCAAAAATTATTTCAAAGAAGTTTATAAACACGTTCGCGAAGCCGGTGGAATCTGCATTGCAGATGAAGTGCAAACAGGTTTCGGACGGATGGGCAAAACCTTTTGGGCGTTTGAACTTTACGACGTTCAGCCAGATATTGTAACAATGGGTAAGCCTGCCGGAAACGGGCATCCGCTTGCCATAGTTGCGTGCACAAAAGAAGTTGCAGAAAAATTCAACACGGGAATGGAGTATTTCAACACCTTTGGTGGGAATCCCGTTTCCTGTGCTATTGGCCGCGCGGTTTTGGAGGTTATTGAAACGGAAAATTTGCAGCAAAACGCTTTGGAAGTGGGTGGTTATTTAAAAAAGGAATTGAAAAATCTACAAAAAATATTTCCAATAATTGGAGACGTTCGTGGCGAAGGTTTA
>DAIMFZ010000071.1:6596-11186 GCA_036724225.1 Aequorivita sp. | reverse complement strand
TTTTTTATGAAATGTGGCTTTGTCATTATTTGCTTTTCCCGCAATGGGATTTGTGATTTGTTTTTTAATCGAAATTTGTAATTGATTTGAAGTTTGGTATTTGTTTTTTGGAATTTATTTGAAGTTTATCATTTATTTTTTGGGATTTATTTGAGATTTGGTTTTTGGGATTTGGAATTTGTATTTTCTACATATAAAGTGCTACTTTTGTTATCCGTTTAATAAATTTTCCTAAAGGAAAGCCTTATAGCCGATAGATGAAGAAAATCACAAAAAAAACATACCTGGATTGGTATGAGAACATGCTTTTTTGGCGCAAGTTTGAAGATAAACTGGCGCAAGTATATATCAATCAAAAAGTAAGGGGCTTTCTGCATCTTTACAACGGTCAAGAAGCAGTTTTGGCGGGTGCATTGCACGCAATGGATCTTACAAAAGACCGCATGATAACCGCATACCGAAACCACGTGCAGCCAATCGGGATGGGCGAGGATCCTAAAAGAGTAATGGCCGAACTTTATGGAAAAGCAACCGGAACCTCACATGGTTTGGGCGGATCTATGCATATTTTTTCCAAAGAACATCGTTTTTACGGAGGTCACGGTATTGTGGGTGGGCAAATTCCACTCGGCGCAGGTTTGGCTTTTGCCGATAAATATTTTGAAAGGGATTCTGTAACATTAACCTATATGGGCGATGGTGCCGTGCGCCAAGGATCGCTTCACGAAACATTCAATATGGCGATGCTTTGGAAACTTCCCGTGGTTTTTTGTTGTGAAAACAATGGGTACGCAATGGGTACCTCCGTAGCACGAACCGCCAACCACACAGATATTTGGAAACTCGGTTTGGGTTATGAAATGCCCTGCAAACCAGTAGATGCAATGAAGCCAGAAGTGGTTGCAAAGGAAATGGATGAAGCTATCCAACGTGCCCGCCGCGGCGATGGCCCAACATTTTTGGAATTGCGGACTTACCGTTACCGAGGGCACTCTATGAGTGATGCGCAGCATTACCGAACTAAGGAAGAAGTTGCCAAAAAGCAGGAAGAAGACCCGATACTTTATGTGCTTCATCAGATATATAAAAATAAATGGGCAACCGAGGCCGAAATAAAAAAGATTGACAAAAAAATAAAGGCTATGGTAGACGAATGTGAAAAATTTGCAGAAGAATCTCCCTATCCAGAGAAAAATATAATGTTCGATGTGGTTTACGAACAGGAAGACTACCCGTTTTTATCAGATAAATTATAAGAAATGGCAGAAGTAATAAACATGCCGCGATTGAGCGACACGATGGAAGAAGGAACGGTAGCGACCTGGCTAAAAAAAGTGGGAGATACCGTAAAAGAAGGCGACATTCTTGCCGAAATTGAAACCGATAAGGCAACGATGGAGTTCGAATCTTTTTATGAAGGAACATTGCTTTACATAGGAATTAAAGAAGGCGAAACGGCTCCTGTAGATTCACTATTGGCAATTCTTGGAAAAAAAGACGAAGATATTTCAGATTTGATTGGTGGAAAATCCTCCGATAAATCTACCTCTGCTAAAGCTCCGGAGGACGAAGGAAAACCTAAAGTAAACGATTCCAAAGAAGATAAAAAGTCTTCTGATAAAAAAGAAGAATCCTCCCCCGCTAAAGCTTTGGAGGATACGGGTAAATCCAAAAGCGCTTCCAGTTCTGCCGAATTACCCGAAGGCGTTGAGGTTATAACAATGCCACGTTTAAGCGATACCATGACCGAGGGCACAGTGGCCACTTGGCTTAAAAAAGAAGGCGACAAAGTGGAAGAGGGTGATATTCTTGCCGAAATAGAAACAGATAAAGCCACCATGGAATTTGAATCATTCTATTCGGGAACACTTTTAAAAATAGGTATCGGCGAAGGAGAATCTGCACCCGTTGATGAAGTTTTGGCAATCATTGGAAAAAAAAAATAAGATGTTTCTGGGATTATGGAAAACTTCAAAAAGGGCTCCTCCTCCGCTAAAGCTTCGGAGGATGAGGGAAGGTCTTCAGATAAAAAAGAAGTGACTTCTGAAGAAAAACCTTCCGAAGAAAACAAAAAGGAAGAAAAGCAAACTTCGGATAAAGTAGAACCAAATAAGGAATCTTCTCCCGCAAAAGCTACTGCGGACGATGTAAATTCTGATCGCAGAATATTCATTTCGCCTTTGGCCAAAAGAATGGCTGAGGAAAAGGGTATCAATCTGCATCAAGTTCGCGGAAGTGGTGAAAACGGCCGCATCGTTAAAAGTGATATTGAAAACTACCAGCCTGCTGCCGGTGGTGGACAAGCATACGTTCCAGTAGGAACAGAAAGTTTTGAGGAAGTGAAAAACTCCCAAATGCGCAAGACAATTGCCAAACGTTTGGCTGAGTCTAAGTTCACAGCACCGGAGTATTATTTGACTGTTGAGTTGGATATGGATCACGCAATCGCTTCTCGCGAAGCTATAAACACCGATCCCGATGTAAAGATTTCCTTCAACGATATGATTATAAAAGCCTGTGCTATGGCACTTCGCAAACATCCACAGGTAAACAGCCAGTGGACACCGGAAGTCACCAGAATCGCAAAGCACATTCACATTGGTGTAGCCGTTGCGGTTGATGAAGGTTTGTTGGTTCCAGTTGTGAAATTTGCAGACCAAATGACTTTTTCACAAATAGGCGAACAAGTAAAAGAACTTGCTGGAAAAGCGAGAAACAAAAAAATTACTCCTCAGGAAATGGAAGGCAGTACTTTTACAGTTTCAAATCTTGGAATGTTTGGAGTAACTGAATTTACTTCCATCATAAATCAGCCAAATTCCGCAATTTTATCGGTTGGAGCTATCGTTCAAAAACCGGTAGTGAAAAACGGACAAATTGTTGTTGGCAATACAATGATGGTAACTTTGGCCTGCGACCATCGAACAGTTGATGGAGCAACAGGAGCCAAATTTTTGCAAACATTGCGGCAGTATATAGAGAATCCTGTGACGATGTTTGTTTAAAATAATTAAACCTAACATGTCTTGAAGACCTGTTAGGTTTTTAGTTGATTAGACCCCAAAGGTCTTCCCTCGTCATTCGTAGCTTTATGCGAAGAATGAAAGACCTTTGGGGTCTTTCCCAAATTTTCAATCCATGAAAAACATAATAATTACAGGAACATCACGTGGCATCGGTTTTGAAATGGTAAAGCTTTTTTCTGAAGCTGGTCACAATGTTTTGGCACTTTCACGGAATTCAAAACCAATTTCAGAATTAAAACTGAAGAATGTTAATGCCTTGGAATTCGATATTGCCGATGCATCTGAAATCGTAAAACTTTCAGCTTATTTGCAAACCAAAATGAAAACGGTGGATGTTTTAATAAACAACGCTGGGTATTTGGTAAACAAACCTTTTGCTGAAATTACGGACGAAGAGTTCAAAAGATGTTATGACGTCAATATTTTTGGAGTTGCTTCATTGATGAAAATGGTTCTTCCGGATATGAAAAAAGATGGCCACATAGTAAACATCAGCAGTATGGGCGGCGTTCAGGGCAGTGTTAAATTTCCTGGCCTAAGCGCGTATAGTAGCAGTAAAGGTGCAATCATCACTTTAACCGAATTGCTTGCCGAAGAATACAAAGAAACCGGTCCATCCTTCAATGTTTTGGCTTTGGGCTCGGTGCAAACTGAAATGCTGGCAGAAGCTTTCCCGGGTTTTGTAGCACCGCTTTCCGCTACGCAAATGGCGCAATACATAATGGATTTTTCCCTTACAGGGAATAAATTTTACAACGGGAAAATACTACAAGTTTCAAGTACAACTCCATAAAAATTAAAAGGACCCTGAGCGAAGTCGAAGGGTGATTTTATGACAGAAATCCTCGAAAAATACATTCCCCAAGCTTCCGTGGTTTCAGCTTTTGAATTGATAAAAACCCACAAAGTCCATTTAAAAATTGTTAACGAACGCGTAACAAGACACGGCGATTACCGGAAAATGACTAGCGGTCAACATCAAATTACTGTGAACGCTACCTTAAATAAATACCGTTTTTTGATTACACTTGTTCATGAAATAGCACATTTAGAAGCTTTTACAAAACATGGTCGCTCCATTAAACCGCATGGATTGGAGTGGAAGCACACTTTTCAGTTATTGATGCTGCCTTTTTTGCGGCCCGAAGTTTTTCCGAACCAATTGTTGCCGTTGTTGGCGCGCCATTTTAAAAACCCGAAAGCTTCCAGTGATACGGATGCCGCTTTGGCATTGGCATTAAAGCAGTTTGACCCGGAGAACGATAAAAACTATATCTTTGAAATACCCTTTGGCGGGCACTTTAGATTGTACAATGGCAAAATCTTCAAACGGGGGAAACAACGCGTAAAACGTTATGAGTGTATGGAAGTTGCCACGGGAAGAACGTATCTTTTCAATCCAAATGCGGAAGTAGAGTTTTTGAAGTGAAATAAATCACGACTAAAAGGAACCACGAACCACGACTGAAAAGAACCACGACTAAAGAGTCAGCACTAAAAAGGAACGGGACAATAGGGATACAAGAAAGAGTGATAAATTCGACGAAAGATGAATATTAAATTT
>DAIMFZ010000071.1:0-6586 GCA_036724225.1 Aequorivita sp. | reverse complement strand
TACGAAATAGACATTCTGGCAATCCGAAACTGTCGTGGGTCGTGCATCGCTTAAGTCGTGGATCAAAAAATGAATTATGAACAGTAACTACTACGCAGTAATTATGGCCGGTGGCATTGGGTCGCGGTTTTGGCCTGTGAGCACCGAAGCGTTCCCAAAGCAGTTTCACGATATGCTGGGAATGGGGCAAACTATGTTGCAAAAAACTTTTTGGAGGTTGAACAAAATAATTCCTTCAGAAAATATTTACATTCTAACCAATGAAAGATATCTGGAAATTACGCTGAAGCAACTGCCAGAAATTTCAGAAAAACGGGTGGTTTTGGAACCCGCAATGCGCAATACCGCACCCTGTATTCTGCTTTCCGCCTTAAAAATAAAAAAAGAAAATCCCAATGCCTTAATGCTCGTTGCGCCAAGCGACCATTGGATTGAAGACGAAAACGCTTTTACCAGAGATGTGCAAGCCTGTTTTGACGCTGCCCGACGTGAAGATGTATTGTTGACTTTGGGCATTGATCCCACTTTTCCAAATACTGGTTACGGTTATATAGAAAGTGATAAAAACGATGCTTCCACCATTAAAAAAGTGAAGCAGTTTCGCGAAAAGCCTGATTATGAAACCGCAAAGCAATTTCTCGCAGCAGGCAATTTCCTTTGGAACGCCGGTATTTTTATTTGGAGCACAAAAAGTATCATTGCTTCCTTTGAGAAATATTTGGGTAAAATGAATTCACTGTTTTCAAGTGGAACAGCTGTTTTGAATACTTTGGAAGAAAGACAATTTATTGAAAAGTATTACGCTGAAGCCGAAAATATTTCGATAGACTACGGAATTTTGGAGAAGGCGAATAATGTGTTCGTAAAAAAAGCCACTTTTGACTGGAACGACTTGGGAACTTGGGGCGCGCTTTACGATAAATTGGAAAAGGATGAACACGACAATTCGGTTGTAAATGCTAAAACAATTTTAAAAGATGCCAAAAATAACATGATATTTTCAGAAAAGAAAAAACTAATAGTTTTGGACGGAATTGAAGACTATATTGTGGTTGACAAAGATGATGTGCTGCTATTGTTTCCAAAGAAAAAGGAACAAGAAATAAAGGAATTGTTGAAAGAGGTTTCAACCAAATTTGGCAAAAAATATCTTTAGATGAAAAGTTTTGGGAAAAATAAGGATATAAATAAAACCCCGAAGGAGAAGGAGTTTGAGAACGTAAAACTTAATACCTGGGAAAGCATAAAAGAATTTCTGAGTGAATTATTTGATATTCGTGCAGATACTGACCGCGATGCTACCATTGATGCCGTAAAAAAGGATATATCTTTTAAAGGGCACACAGCCTGGATTCTTATCTTTTCCATTTTTGTAGCATCTATTGGACTTAATGTTAGTAGTACTGCCGTGGTTATAGGCGCGATGCTTATTTCGCCATTAATGGGGCCAATCGTTGGTGTAGGCCTATCCGTGGCAATTAATGATGTAGACACTTTAAAACGCTCGCTTATAAATCTAGGAGTAATGGTTTTTTTGAGTGTGCTTACTGCATATCTTTATTTTAAACTTTCACCTCTAACCGAAGAAACTCCCGAACTAATTGCCAGAACATATCCAACTATTTTGGATGTGTTGATTGCGATATTTGGCGGTTTGGGCTTGATTGTGGCAAAAACAAAAAGTGGGACCATTGCCAGTGTTATTTTTGGGGTTGCCATTGCCACTGCTTTAATGCCACCATTGTGTACTGTTGGCTATGGTTTAGCAATAGGTAATGCGTCATATGCCGGAGGCGCTCTCTATTTATTTTCTATAAATGCTGTGTTTATTGCCCTTGCCACATTTATAGTTTCAAAATTATTGCGATTTCCATTGGTGCGCTATGCCAATAGCAAACGCAGAAGACGAACCGCACAGATAGCTTCTTTGATTGCCATTGCCGTAATGGTTCCCAGTGTTTGGCTGTTTGTTAAATTATTAGACCAACAGGTTTTTGAGAATAAAACGAAGGAATTTGTAAAAACCGTCATTAAATATGATGGTGCCGAAGTGGTGAAATTCACCCAGGATTATAAATTGAAAAAAATAGATGTGTACTTAATTGGCCTTCCTGTTCCGCAGTACAAGATAAACGAATGGTTGGCAAAATTGGAAAAAACAGTAAGTTTGGAAGAAACCCATCTGCGCATTTACCAAGGTGCCGATCAAAGTGGCGAAATGGCAGCGAAACTTTCAGGCGCAATAAAGGCTGGAATCCTTGAGGATTTATATGTTAAAAATGAGCAACTCATTCAAGGAAAAGATGAAAAAATACGCTTTTTGGAAAACCAGATTGCACTGATTAAGTTTCAAAATGTACCTTTCAAGGAATTGAGCGAGGAGCTGAAAATCAATTATGAGGGTGTTGAAACCTTTAGCTATTCAAATAAAATTACCACGAACTTTCAAAAGACCGATACGCTTCCAGTTATCAATATCCGTTGGAAAAAGGATGTTTCTTCCAAAGAGAGAAATGCCAATTTGAAAAAAATCCAGGAATGGATTAAATTTAAGTTGAAACTGGACACCCTTCAAGTTTTAGAAAATTCATAAAAAAGAGATAGTCTAAAAATTTAAGTTTTGTGATTATAGTTAAAGCATTTCGGGGAAATTCATATTGAACGGGTTCGAAATGCTCAAATTTAGCTAAAGCCTAATACTATCCACATTTTGATGACCCACAATCTTTGCAAGTCAAGCAACCTTCTTGGTAAATTAGTGAAGTGCTATTACAGTTTTCACATTTCTGTTTTCGGGCTTCGGTTCCATCGGCAACGTAGCGTTTCAAGGCACGGGCAACGCCGTTTTTCCATGTGTTGATACTTTCACTGTCCAACTGCAAACTGTTTATTAATTCAACTGCTTTTTCAATCGGCATGCCGTGACGAAGGGTGCTGGAAATCAATTTTGCATAGTTCCAAAACTCAGGATTGAATTTATGTGAAAGCCCTTCAATTGTAGTTTTGTAACCTCTTTTGTTTTTGTACTGAAAATCGTAGCGCGATGTGCCGTCCTCATTTCTGTTTTTGATGATTACTCCGTCATTTACCCAACGCGGTATTAAAATTCCATCCTCATCATCACTAAAACCTGTGAAGATTTCATAGGGTTTTTCATCAATCAAGCCAATAAAGGCAATCCATTTGTCTTTGCTGTTTTGGAAACGGACCACATCTGCATCCAAAACTTCCGGGCGTTTTGTTGGGAAAGGAGTAAGGGTGGTTTCCTGTTCTTCTTCCTTTTCTTCGTTTGAAATTAAAACGCCAGAACGAGAACCATCTCGATAAACAGTAACGCCTTTACAGCCTTCCTGCCACGCTTCCAAATACAGTTTGCCCACCAATTCCTCGGTGGCATCGTTCGGTAAATTGATGGTCACGGAAATGGAATGGTCCACCCATTTCTGCACCGCGCCCTGCATACGCACTTTGCTCATCCAATCCACATCGTTGGAGGTTGCTTTGTAATAGGGCGATTTTTTCACAAATTTGTTCAGTTCTTCCTGACTGTAATTTTTATCGGTGTTTATGCCGTTAGCTTCCATCCACTCCTTAAAACGGTGGTGGAAAACCACGTATTCCTCCCAACTGTCGCCTACTTCATCCACAAAATCCACACGCACGTTTTTGTCGTTCGGGTTCACTTTTCTTCTTCGTTTGTAAACGGGAAGGAAAACAGGCTCTATGCCGGAAGTGGTCTGTGTCATTAAACTGGTGGTTCCTGTTGGGGCAATTGTCAACAGCGCAATATTTCGCCGGCCGTATTCCAACATATCGTAATACAATTTTTCATCGGCACCTTTTAGGCGAAGAATAAAGGGGTTGTTTTTTTCCCTTTCGGAATCGAAAATTTTGAAAGCACCTCGATCTTTGGCCATGTAAACCGAAGCGCGATAGGCTTCCAAAGCAACTGTTTTATGAATTTCAACTGAAAAATCAATCCCTTTCTCACTGCCGTATTTTATGCCCAAAGCGGCAAGCATATCTCCCTCCGCAGTGATGCCTATACCCGTTCTTCGGCCTTCTTCGGCTTTTGTTTGTATGTTTTTCCACAGATTTCGCTCTACTGCTTTTATTTCATCCCCTTGAGGATCTGCGTCAATTTTTGCGATGATGCCATCCACTTTTTCGAGTTCCAAATCGATGATGTCGTCCATAATGCGCTGGGCGATGGCGATGTGTTTTTTGAAAAGATCAAAATTGAAGGAAGCTTTTTTAGTGAATGGGTTTTCCACATAAGAGAACAAATTGATTGCCAGCAAACGGCAGGAATCGTAGGGACAGAGTGGAATTTCGCCACATGGATTTGTGGAAACGGTTTTGTAGCCCAAATCTGCATAACAGTCTGGAACACTTTCTCTAATGATAGTATCCCAAAAAAGAATGCCCGGTTCGGCAGATTTCCATGCGTTGTGCACTATTTTTTTCCACAGTTTTCCAGCCTCTATTTCCTTTGTATTTTTTGGATTTTCACTGAAGATTGGATATTTCTGGGTGTACATTGTTCCGTCTTTCACAGCTTGCATAAAAGCATCGTCCATCCGCACGGAAACGTTGGCGCCGGTTACTTTTCCCTGCTCCATTTTCGCATCAATAAAATCTTCGGAATCTGGATGGTTAATTGAAACCGAAAGCATCAATGCACCGCGACGCCCGTCCTGCGCAACTTCGCGGGTTGAGTTTGAATAACGCTCCATAAAAGGGACAATGCCTGTTGAGGTCAAAGCCGAATTTTTAACAGGCGATCCTTTTGGACGAATGTGCGAAAGATCGTGGCCCACACCACCGCGACGTTTCATTAGCTGAACCTGTTCCTGGTCTATTTTCATAATACCGCCGTACGAATCAGAATCGCCGTCGTTGCCTATCACGAAACAATTGGAAAGCGATGCAATTTGGTACGGATTGCCAATACCCGCCATCGGGCTGCCCTGTGGCACGATGTATTTAAAATCCTTGATGACATCAAAGATCTCTTCCTCGCTCATTGGGTTGGCATAGCGTTGCTCAATTCTTGCAATTTCCTTGGCTATGCGACGGTGCATGTCATTCGGTGTTTTTTCGTATAAATTGCCATCAGAATCTTTCAGGGCATATTTGTTTACCCAAACGCGGGCTGCAAGATCGTCACCTTTGAAATATTCAACAGAAGCATCGAAGGCTTCATCTTGTGTGTAGGTTTGCGGAGTGGGGATGGCGGTTTTTAATGACATATCTATAAATGATTTGGATTGTTTTGAATTCTAAATTTAAAGTAGGTAAATATAGCAAAATAGTAATAAGATTATAATATTAAAATTTTAAAGTTGTCAAGAAAACATTGTTAATAATCTTTAAATCAGCGATATAAAAATTTATCAACATCAAAAAGTTGACAAATTTTGAAAATCTTTGTAGTGTTTGGCACATTAATTTATAATTCAGCTTTTAAGGCAGATGGTGGATTTTTTTTCAAATTTGAAAAGAGTGACGAAAATCATTTTTTCAATAATTATTCAACAGTATCTTCGCGAAGTGAAAAACGTAATCCTTATAATTACTGCTTTTGTTATGCTTACAAAGCCCTTATGGCCTATTGTGGATTATGTGGTGAATTATGATTACATCGCGAATGTACTTTGCGAAAACAAAGACAAACCTGAGATGCACTGCAACGGAAAATGCCACTTGACCAAAGAGTTGGCGAAGGAAGCTGGTGCAGAGGATAAAAATCCATTGAAGGGCAATACTTCAAAAATTGAAATTCCGCAGTTTATCATTTCTGAAAACATACACGAATATATTTTTACTTCGGAAACTGAGATTACTTCCGTTGAAAATATCGGCTACAGACCAAATTTGAATTCTTCTCTTTTCATTCCAAAAATTCTTCATCCGCCACAGTTGGGATAGTTTTTTGTAACAGTTCTTCCTGGAATTTCTACGGAATATTTTAGATTAAATTATCAAAACTATCGTAAAATGAAATCAACTATAAATGTATTACCCTTGCGGGCAATACGTGTGGGTTTTCTTTGTGTCGCGATGCTTTGCGGTGCTTTTATGTCCGCATTATACGCACAGGAAAATCCCGCCGATAGCCTGAAATTGATAAACCTTAGTGAAGTGGTTGTCATTTCAACGGGCAGGCAATTGGACCATCAAAAACAGCGCAAACCCTTGTCCACTTTGGACGAATTTTTGGAATCCTCCCGCAGCATCAATATGGTGAAACGCGGCGCCTACGCTTGGGAGCCAACGATGAACGATATGGCTTCGGAACGTTTGGCAATTACCATTGACGGCATGCAGATTTTCGGGGCGTGTACCGACAAAATGGATCCGATAACTTCGTATGTTGACGTATCAAATCTCTCGGAAGCGCAGATCGGTTCGGGGCAGCAGGGAGCGGCTTTTGGCAACACGATTGGTGGCGGCATTAACCTGAAACTGGACAAAGGCAATTTTAAACCAACTGGCTGGAATGGCTCTTTGGAAAGTGCTTTTGAAAGTAACAACAAGATGCGCGTTTTTGGCGGTGAATTGAATTATTCCGATGAAAAATTCT
>DAIMFZ010000070.1:0-11202 GCA_036724225.1 Aequorivita sp. | reverse complement strand
CAATAAATTTTGAAGTGTTTCCACAGTAGTAAGCCCAGTATTTGCAGGGTCCAACCAATCCTTTAAACGTGTTTCGGGAGAATTTCCATTATTCCAAGAAATACCAAACCTTCCATAAATATCATAATCGTGATTGTTCTCTAAACCGTTACAGGCAGATTGGCCTGCATATAATTGCCCGATAATCCTTCCGTTTTGGTCAAAAAGAGGAGAGCCCGAAGAACCACTTTCAGTAGTTCCTAATTCCCAGCCATTGCCAGTACCGTGGGTTCCCCCGCCAATCAGCCAAACTTGTGTGCCATTGGCGTCCACTTTTTGTGCGCCGGAATTGTCACGGCATATTTTCATAATATCGCCGTTTGGATGATGTATTCCCACTTCAAATTGCGGGTTGGTTTCAGAATTGTCCCAACCTGCAAAAGCTACATCCCAAGATCCTGGAATTGGATCGAAAAGTTTTACCAATGCAAAATCGCTCACACTGTTGTTTGCCTTTAATTCTGCACCGCTAATGGTGAAGTTTGTCTGCAAATCGCCGCTTTCTTCGCCAGTAGCACAAACCGGAGTTGGACTTACCCAATTGAACCGGACGGACCAAAGTGCGGGATTGCTGTTTTGCAAACAATGGTTTGCGGTAAGTAAATAGGGAGTTTTATCGTTTTTAGCATTGTTTGTAAGCGATGCCGAACACAAATGGCCATTGCCCAAATTCAAAAGTGCTACTGCTTTTTTCAGCAAATCTTTCTTTTGGTCAAAATCATTTCCAATGGGGCAATTAACGTCATAATTACATTCCCCGGAATCATTCAATCCGCGATTGTCATCAACAAGTAAATTTACCCTCCCCATTCTATAACCGTGGATCACGCTATTAATTTGAAGCCTCGGGGAGCCATGTATTCCTAGCGGTTGGTAATACTCTATCCAAATAATATCACCTTCCACGAACCACGTACCCAATTGGCCTTCAGCTCTATTTTGCATGCTGGTAAAGGTTGAAGTAATATCCGTATGGTCATTGTTGTAAAGTTGTAGTCGGGAGCCAGAAGGCAAGAAAAAATTATCAAAATTTACGCTTAAATTCAGGGCATCTGGAGATTGAATGGTTGCACGCCAAATTTTTCCGCCATCGGGTAAAACAGTCCAAAGACCGCCGTTTTGCATGTTGAATTCCACAGGCCTTTCTATGCCATAGCGCCAAGGCAATGCTTTGTCCAAATCATTGATGCTATCCTGTTGAATTATATTTTCAAAATCCAAAAGTGGAAGGCGAACAATACCTGGAACTTCCTCTATATTCAAATTCCAGCTTTCTGGAAAATCATCAGACCCACCTTGAGAAAAGACGGTAAAGAAAATAAAACTTAAAATGAAGAAAAGTATTGTTTTTTTCATTCAAATAGCAGGTTGGAACTCAATTAAAGGATGACTAAGGTAAATTTTTATTTTGACATTTGAAAACCAAACGCTTAAAAATAAAAAATCCCGATTTTCATCAGGATTTTTTATGGGTTATATGAAATTTCTTAGATAATCAACATTGCGTCGCCGTAAGTGTAAAATCTGTATTTCTCTTTTATAGCTTCGGCATAAGCTTCCTTTATAAAATCGTGTCCCGCAAAAGCGGAAACCATCATCAATAAAGTAGATTTTGGGGTATGGAAATTGGTAACCATTGCGTTTGCAATACTGAAATCATACGGCGGAAAAATGAATTTATTGGTCCAACCCGTATAAGCATTCAAGGTGTGGTTTGAAGAAACCGAACTTTCCACAGCTCGCATCGCGGTTGTGCCTACTGCACAAACACGTTTTTTCTTTTTGATACCGGTGTTTATAATATCTACTGCGTCTTGGAGGATACTCATTTCCTCTGAATCCATTTTGTGTTTTGAAAGATCTTCAACCTCAACGGAACTAAAGGTTCCCAAACCTACGTGAAGGGTAACTTCGGCCATATTCACTCCTTTAATTTCAAGACGTTTTAAAAGGTGTTTTGAGAAATGCAAACCAGCGGTTGGGGCGGCTACGGCACCTTCAATTTTGGCAAAAATAGTTTGGTAGCGTTCCGCATCTTCGGGTTCTACTTCTCTTTTTATATATTTTGGAAGAGGGGTTTCACCCAGTTCAGTTAATTTATTTCGGAATTCTTCATAAGAACCATCAAAAAGAAAACGGAGTGTTCTTCCGCGGGAAGTAGTGTTGTCTATAACCTCAGCTACAAGAGTTTCGTCATCGCCGAAATACAACTTGTTGCCTATCCTGATTTTTCGTGCTGGATCTACCAAAACATCCCAAAGACGGGTTTCTGGGTTCAATTCCCTCAAAAGAAAAACTTCAATACGGGCACCCGTTTTTTCTTTGTTTCCGAAGAGACGCGCGGGAAAAACCTTAGTGTTATTGGTTATCAAAACATCATCTTCCTCAAAATAATCAATAAGGTCCTTGAAGGTTTTGTGCTCAATAGTTTTGTTTTTTCGGTTCAAGACCATCAAGCGGGATTCATCGCGGTTTGGAGCCGGATATTCTGCCAATAATTCCTCTGGAAGGTTAAAGCTGAAATTTGAAAGTTTCATTCCCATAATTCGTGGTTTCTTTAGATTTTAAAAGGGTGCAAATATACGACCACGAAACAGGCGATGTCAAGTAAATGAAGGTTTATTATTTTGAAATGTTGGTTGATGTAATACAGGGGCACGTTGACAGGTGCTGAACAAGGAATAATAAAACCTCTTATTATAAAATTTAGACCCTTAACTGTCTTAATTCATAAGCTTTAAACCAATTCCGGTTCGCTGGATATCTTCCCAAAAGTTCGGGTATGATTTTGAAACCACTTCGGAGTTATTTATAGTGAGGTTTGTTTTCATTGCCAATGGCGCAAAAGCCATCGCCATTCTATGGTCTTGGTAGGTTTCAATAGTTTTGTTGAAATGGATTTTTGAATTTTTTTCGAGATTTAATGAATTGTTGTCAACTTGAATTTTGGCGCCAAGCTTCTCCAATTCACTCTTTAAAGCCAAAAGTCTGTCGGTTTCCTTAATTTTCAAGGTATGAAGCCCTGTGAGTTTGCAACCTATGCCCAAGCCGAAGCAGGTAACAGCTATTGTCTGCGCCAAATCTGGTGTGTTCAATAAATCGAGAAACACGGAATCTGGCAGCTCAATATTTTTTTTTGAAATTGAAATGCTCTTTTCCGAAGAATTAAAAACCGTACGTACGCCCAAGGAATCATATATCTGTGCTAAAGCTGCATCGCCCTGCAAGCTATGTTCGAAAAAACTGCTTAAAGTGATTTTGCAATTTTCGTCTTCGTTTGCAGACAGGTGGGAAAGTGCGACCAAACTGTAAAAATAGGAAGCCGAGCTCCAGTCTGATTCCACAATTAAAGTAGCGTAATCAATTTTTTTCGCTGAAGGAATTGTGATTTCATTTTTGTTGAAATCTCCATTTATTCCAACTTTTTTCAAAAGCGAAAGTGTCATTTCAATATAAGGTGCCGAAGTGGTTTTTCCTTCCAAAAAAATCTTTAAACCATTGGGAAGCATTGGCGCCATTAGCATTAACGCTGAAATGTACTGACTGCTAATATCGGCTTTTATTGTAACTTCTTTTTTTTGAAGTGATTTGCCCTTTATTTTCAACGGCGGAAAACCTTCGTTTATGATATATTTAATGTCCGCACCCAAACTTTTTAGCGCATCCACCAAAATTCCGATGGGGCGTTCCTGCATCCGTTGGCTTCCTGTGAGCGTTATTTCTGCTCCTACTTTTGCGGCGAAATAGGCCGTTAAAAAACGCATTGCCGTTCCCGCGTGATGCACATTGACAATTCCATTCGTAATTTTCAAACCTTTTTGAAGTACAACAGTATCATCGCTTTTGGAAAGATTTTTTATTGAAATATTTGGGAATTGTGCCTGCAAAATCAACAATCTGTTCGATTCACTTTTGGAGCCGCTGATATTGATTTTTATGTTTTTTTGGGGAAAATTTCCACGTTTGAGTACGGCTATCATTGTCTGGATTCCTTTTCCTTAAGCTTCGCGCGAAACTTTCCGAAGGTCACAAAAAAACCATAAACAAAACCCGCAAGTAGCAATGTTAATACAAACATCCAAGGGTTCCTTTCAGTAAAATACGCTATTTCAAAACCCTCTATTGCCCATTTAATGATTGCAAAAAGAACTGCAAAAGCTACTGCCAATGAAATTACCGATTTCCAAAAACCCTTTGTATTTATTACTCTTTTGAACATTTATTTTAATTTTTCGTTTCCGTGGTGCCTGTCGTGATCGCGTTTGGTTTTGAGTTCCAATTTTTTCTCGAAAGCTTTTTCAAGGTCCACCCCAGTTTGGTTGGCGAGGCAAAGCACCACAAAAATAACATCTGCAAGCTCTTCGCCCAAATCTTTGTTTTTGTCGCTTTCTTTTTCGCTTTGTTCTCCGTAACGACGGGCAATGATACGTGCCACCTCGCCCACTTCCTCAGTGAGCTGCGCCATATTGGTCAGTTCGTTAAAGTAGCGGACACCGTGTTCCTGTATCCAGGCATCAACTGCTTTTTGTGCGTTTTTTATATCCATTATGACTTTGAAAGTACAACTTTTTCGTTTTCCTTCGCAATTAAAAGTTCATAGAATTTTTTAAGGTTGCCGTATTCCTCCGCAGCGATGAACGATTGGTTTATAGCAAATTCCACTGAAAGCTGCAGCTTGTTGCCAACTTGGGAAATAAGATACCGATAACTTCCCGTTTTTTCACCCAAGTTAAAGGCCGCATTTTCGGGCATTGATTCCACTTTGTAGCCTTCGGGCAAGGCAATGTTGATTATATATCGATTCTTCATAGGAAATCCATAATCAATCGGGTACTGCCGCGTTTCAGACTTAAATGGGGTTTCTTTGGTTGCCATAAAAACCATTGGGGAAAAATAGAGTTTTCCGGCAACATCTTCCACTGCATCGAGAACTTCAAAATCATATTCCAAAGAAACAGGTTCTCCAATGGAGTTCAAGTTTTCAAAATGTAAATTGGAGAGTTCGGCTTGGTTGCTATTTTTCTCTATCGCTTTTCGCTGTGCGTCTTCGTTCATACTTTTATATTCTGTTCTGTATTGAAAAGCGTAATTGCCCGTGAATCTATTCTTCGCACTTCCGCTAACGGACATATCTGGCTTGATTTCAACATTCACCATGGCGCTTTTTACGGCAGGAACTATGGAACTCAAAGAAACCCAACTGGAAGTGCCATTTTTTAGTATAACACGTCCTTGCCAGTTTAAAATATTCGACTTTAAAACACCTATCTCAGCATCTTTGTTGGTTGCATCCAGCAATAATGTTCCTTGTGGAAGATCAACAGCCGCAATAACGTAATTGAAACCGTTTCGAGTTGGAAACAATGGAATACCGTGTTCTTTTGTACTCACTAAAACAGGATTGGCATCCAGTTTTGCGTGGCGCAGCATTGCCACTAACATTAGGTTAATATCGGCAACATTGCCAGAACCCTTTTTGTATGCAGCCTTAACACCCTCGTTGGTATAAAAGCCATTGAAGCCATTCCATGTCATTTTGTTCAAAACGTACGAAAATATTCGGCCAATCTTTTCTTCGGGTTTTGTAACGCCACTCAAAAGATTATCAATATCAGCTTCAAAATAATTGTTACGCTCTAGTTCTGCACCAAATTCAGTTACTCTGTAAATACTTTTTGAAACGTCTTCCCAAGTAGTGGCATAGTTTTTCAAAGGGCTTCCAGGAAAATTCATATAACTCATTTCAAATTGCAAAGCAGTGGTATAGTTATCTAAGTTGCCCACATAAGCTTCTTCTCTAAGAGCTGGAACATTCTCAAGTTCTACAGTATAGGTATCTTCTTTAAACTTCACTTCTAATGTTGAGGTTTCCGGAATACCAATTCCAAAACTCTTTGTATCTTGGGTTGTTTGTCTGTAAGACATTGTTCGTTCCCTTGTTTCCGAATTTACTTTATAAGGAACCCATCCTCTTTGGTGTGTTTTGTAAACAAAATATTCCGGGGTGGTGAATAGTGCTTTTATTTTATCAACTGGAATGGTTTCCTGAAATTTAAATTCATCTATATTGAAGATGAAAGGCGAATTGACGGTGTATCTATATTCAATAATACAACCTTCCCGAACATCGGGCATGGTAATTTTTGTTTGCTTAAGGTATTTGTTTGTTTCCTCTTCAAAAATTCCATCGCTTTTAAGTTTCACTTCTACCACTTTGCCGTCTGGACCCAAATAATAGGTGAATCCTTTCAGTCCAAGTAGCTTATCTTCGCCATCTCCTGTATAGAGGTCGATTGTTGCATTCGCCCATTCAAAACCTTCTTTGGTGTATATTTTTACCCGTTCAAAATAGTCGGTAACCATATACCAACCCGAGTCCTGTGTGTATTGGAAATCGGTTTTGGTTTCACGGTAAAGCACTGCAGCATCTGCAGTTGGATCAGTTGGGTGTTCTTTTTGGAGTAATTCCTCTTTGGAAACTTTTCCGAATTTATAGTTTTGGGCAACTGAAACATTTAAAAAGAAAGAAAATGTAATTGCTGTGAGGATAATTGTTTTCATTGAGTCAAGTTGTTTATTGAGCGTTCTGTTTTAAAAGTATTTTTGTTTTGTCCAATCGCGCAATGGACCTTAAAAATTCACGATAATTTTCATATTCTGAAGGCGGGTATTCGCCTTTATTGATGCGCAATTTTCGGTTGTACATCAATTTGTTTTCAGAAGTTTTGCTGAAAACTACCTCGTATTTTCCAAATTTTGTTTCTAAAACACTTGCTTCGGGCAAGGCTTCAATACTGAAGTTTCCAGGGATTTCAACTTCTACAGTGTCCAAATCCACAAAGCCATGGCCCAAATAGAGATTTTGTTTTCGGTCTTCAATGCGCGGCGGAATGTGCTGACTTTGGTTGAATATATTGGGGCAGAAAAGATAGTCATCCCCCACAGGATTTGCGTATTTGGGAATGGACAAAGCAATGGTTTCGGTAAAAACTACGTTTTCACGATCGTTGTTGAATTCAAAATTGTTCAGTGAAAACCTATTTATGTAACTCCATCGGTTTTTGTAATATTCATCTATGTCCTCCTTTTTTTTCTTCGGAAGAAAATATGTATTGTCATATTGAAGGCCTTTGGAAACACTTTCTAAAGCTGCAGTTACATTTCCTTCAGTATCCACTTTTACTTTTGAAGTGATGGTTTGCGTATTTTCTTCGGTTTCATAAATTTTGGTATGGGCAATTTTTCCACCTTCGGGCGTAATCATCAACACATCGCGATCATCTGTGAAATCTCCGAGGAAACCATACGGAATGTCTTGGCTGGTACATTCCAACCAGGTTATTTCGTCTCCATCAGGAATTCCAAGAATAATGTGATTACCCTGAAAAGATGTGAAGTCCGGCAGTATATCCCTTTCCTCGGAATCACCATATAAAACGGTGTAATAGGAAGGTACGCCAACGGCATCCAACAATGCCTTTGTATAATTTGTCAACGCCTTGCAATCGCCATAGCTCAGCTTATCCACTTCTGATGCGAGCATCGGTTTCCAGCCGCCAATACCAATACTGATACTTACATATCGAACTTTATCCTGCACAAATTGGTAAATTTTTCGCGCTTTTCCTTCGTTTGTGGTTTCGTTGGCCACAAGGCTTTTTACACGTGCCACCGTACCTTCTGGAAGAGAGTTAACATCCGAAAGCAAGCTTTTGTTCATCCAACTTCCAAATTGTTGCCAGTCCTTTCCAGAGCCTGAAGTTCCTTTCAGCTTAAACGCATCGAGTGCAATGAGTACATTCGGCAAAATATCGCTCCGTGAAGGGCTGTGCTCCTCATATCGGATTGTCTTTAAATTTGAAGCTGAAAAAATAATTTCATTCGGTGTTTCAGATATTGAAATATCAAAACCTTCCAAATTTTGGGGTTTGTATTTCGGTTTGTTGGCGGGATCGAATTTTATTTTAAGTATGCTTTTTTGAGTGCTTTCGGCATAACCATTTAATGGAAACCAAGGACTTATAAAGGCGGAATCACCTGTTTCTGTTTCGCTGTCGTAAACTACAATGTAGGGATAGGTGGTTGGGGTATAATTTAAATACAGAACGCGGTCATCACTATAAATACTAATACCCGTGCGGCTTACATCAGTAAAATCTTTCTTTTTGAAATGGCTTATTTCTTTGCCGAAAGCGTCATAAACCCAGACTTCAATATTTTTTACACGCGAATTTACGTCGTAATATTCATAAAGACGGGTATCACCATCGCCCATTTTGTTCAGTACTGCCCTAACATTATGTGTTTTGGTTTTCATTTTATTAATGTCACTGACGTCAATTTCAACCAATTCATCAATCAAAATACTGTTGGAATACTCCGTAAGTTCCTTATTTATTGAAGTTATGGAATATTCTTTTTGGGAATATATATAGGTTGAGCTAAGTAATAGAATAAAACAAAAAATCTTTTTCATGCAATCGGCTTATAGACCGGCAATATATAAAATTTCTGAAAGGTTAAAAAAAAGTTAAAGAGATTATTCTCTCTTTTTTGAATCTATCCAAATAGTAACGGGACCATCGTTTATGAGCGACACATCCATCATAGCTCCAAAAATTCCCGTTCTTACCTTTTTAGAAGTTTCATTTTCAAGTTGAATAACAAATTTTTTGTAAAGAGGAATGGCTATTTCGGGTTTTGCGGCTTTTATGAATGAAGGACGGTTTCCCTTTTTAGTATTTGCGTGAAGTGTGAATTGGCTGACCACCAAACAATCGCCGGAAATATCCTGCACCGAAAGGTTCATCGCCTCATTTTCATCATTAAAAATCCGTAAACGTGCAATTTTCACTGCCAACCAGTTGATGTCCTCCTGGAGGTCTTCCTCTTCAATTCCTAATAAAATGAGCAACCCTTGGTTTATTTCAGAAAATATTTTTCCATCAATGGTTACGGATGCTCTTTTTACTCTTTGAATTAGTGCGCGCATTTTTGTGTTATAGATTATTGAGTTAATACAATTGACTACTGTGCACTCAATATTGAATTTTGAATCTTGAATCTTGAAAATTATTTTTCATAAATATCCTTCCTAAAATTTTCCTCTTCCCCTTCCAAAATCTGCATATAGCTTTTATAACGCGACCAAGCAATCTCTTCGTTTTCCAACGCTTCTTTAATGGCACATTGCGGTTCCTCGAGATGAAGGCAGTTGTTGAATTTGCAGTTTTCCTTCCTTTTAAAAAACTCTGGAAAGTAATCGCCCAGTTCCTCTTTGTCTATTTCCACCACGCCAAAACCTTTTATTCCGGGCGTATCAATTATTTGTCCGCCAAAAGACAGATCGAACATTTCGGCAAAAGTTGTGGTGTGTTGACCCTGCAAATGCTGATCAGAAATTTTTGAGGTTTTAAGGTCGAGGCCAGGTTCCACGGCATTTATCAACGTTGATTTCCCAACACCACTGTGGCCCGAAAACATGGTTACTTTGTCCTTCATCAATGCTATCACTTTGTCAATATTTTTCCCCGTGGTTGCTGAAATGCCAATACATTCGTAACCAATTTTTCGGTAAAGTGCAGCAAGTAATTTTATTTCGAGCAGTTCCTCTTCATTGTAGGTATCAATTTTATTGAAGAGAAGCACGGCTTTGATGTGATATGCTTCCGCAGTAATCAAAAAACGGTCTATAAATGTGGTGAAGGTTGGCGGATTGTTCAACGTAATCAATAAAAAAGCAACATCAATATTGGCGGCAATAATATGGGTTTGTTTGGAAAGGTTAACAGATTTGCGGATTATATAGTTTTCGCGCGCGTCAATGTGTTTTATAACTCCCACTGTTTCATCGCCCTTTTTTTCAATATCAAAACCCACGTGGTCGCCTACAGCTACAGGGTTTGTGCTTTTTATTCCCCCAATGCGGAATTTGCCTTTTATACGGCAATCGTAAAAAGTTCCGTTTTCCGCTTTCACGGAATACCAACTGCCGGTAGATTTATAGACGAGGCCTTTCATGCGGCAAAGTTGCAAAACTTTTCAATCATTGATTACCTTTTTTTGATGATTGATGGATTCTTGGTGGATGGCCTTGAAAATCCGTAAAATAAATTCCTCGCTCAGCTTGTTTTCATCACCTTCCAAAATCATTTTGCCCAAAATCTCGTTCCAGCGTTTTGTTTGAAGAATGGCTACGTTGTTTTTCTTTTTCAACAATCCAATATCATCGGCAATTTTCATGCGTTTTCCCAAAGATTCAATCAATTGGTGGTCCAACACATCAATTCTTGTACGCAACATATCCAGTTTATTTTTGAATTCCACCGCATCGCCTTCCTGTTTTCTTATTTTTAAATCTACCGTCATCTGTTTCAAGGTTTCGGGCGTGATTTGTTGCTCAGCATCACTCCAAGCATTGTCTGGGTCAAAATGTGTCTCCACCATCAAACCGTCATAATTCAAGTCCAGCGCGGTTTGGCAAAGATCAAAAATAATATCTCTGCGCCCCGCAATGTGCGATGGATCCAAAATTAAAGGCAAATCTGGAAATTTGTTTTGAAGGTCAATAGGTATCTGCCATTCCGGATTGTTTCTGTAGCGCGTTTTTTCATAGGTTGAAAAACCACGGTGGATTACGCCAAGATTTTTCACGTCTGAAGCATAAAAACGTTCAACAGCACCCAGCCACAAAGCCAAATCTGGATTCACGGGGTTTTTTATCAATATAATTTTATCAGTTCCTTTTAAAGCATCCGCTATTTCCTGCACAATAAATGGCGAAACCGTTGTGCGCGCACCTACCCAAAGAATATCCACATCGTGTTTCAGCGCTAAATCTACGTGGTTGGCGTTTGCAACTTCAGTTGCGGTCATTAATCCGGTTTCCTGTTTCGCTTTTTGGAGCCATTTCAATCCCAAAGCGCCCACGCCTTCAAAATTTCCTGGGCGGGTTCGTGGTTTCCAGATTCCGGCTCGCATAACCGTGGTGTCCGTTTCTTTTAATTGGTGTGCTATTTTTAGAACTTGTTCTTCCGTTTCGGCACTGCATGGCCCAGCGATTACAATTGGATGTGTAAGTTCCATTTTGTTCAGCCAATTGCGGAGGTTTTTATTATTTTCCATAAATTTAATTTTAAAAAAAAAAGATACAAAATGAACTTT
>DAIMFZ010000069.1:3449-11392 GCA_036724225.1 Aequorivita sp. | reverse complement strand
CTGAAATGCAAAACCTAAAATGATAGCGCCACCGCCAACGGCTGTTAAAAGTCCGGTGGCAATTCCGTCCAAACCTGCCACACGTAGGGCGATCATTACGGCTATTATAATCAAAATGATTTTTATTGCCTGCGCCAAAAATTTAGACATCAAAGGGTCTTCGGATTTTTGTTGGAAACGGCGTTTGTAAAAATTGGTGAGCAATTGGGCCAGTAAAACCCCCAAAATTATCACCAAAAGGGCTAAGGCAACCCGAGGAAGCATTTTTAGAAATCCTTCATAATAGGTTTCAAGGGAATTTTGAATAGTCTCGGATGGTGACTGAATTAATAAAATCATAAACTTTTTTCTTTTAAAGATAGTAATTCCCTACTAAAGAATTCTTCCTATAAATAAATCTTAAAGTTTAGCGGGGAAGTCTGCAACATGTATCTTTGCGAATTCTGCCAATAGGTAAAAAAGAATAATACATTATGGAACTTTCAGTAAAATCATTCAGATTGATAAGCACTTTAGAGGCTATTTCATTTCTCGTCCTTTTGGGAATTGCAATGCCGTTAAAATATATTTGGCATATGCCGCAGATGGTGCAAATGGTGGGAATGGCGCATGGTGTTTTGTTCGTGCTGTACGTGGGTGGTGCAATCTATATGTTCAAAAAACTGCAGTGGTCCGTTGCCGATTTATTCATCGTCGTTATATGTTCGGTGCTGCCCTTCGGTCCTTTTTATGTGGAACGAAAATATCTATAAATGAACAAAGAAACACTCCAACAATACAGCTGCTTGCTTCAGGAATACCTTGTGAACGAAGGAATGACCTTACAATGGGCTATTTTACTTAACATTGTTGCAAATTGCATTATTGTCTTTGCGGGTGTTTTTATCTTTGACGTTGTTTTCAGAAAATTTATTGTTGAAGCCTTCAAAGCCTTCAGCGACAAAACCACAAACACTTTTGATGATTATTTGGCGAAAAGCAACTTCCCACGGTTTGTTGCACACATTTTACCGTTGACCATTTTGTGGAATTTAATTCCAATCATTTTTATTGAATCGCCATTGATTAAAAACTTATTGTTGGTGGCAATAAAAGTTTTTTCGGTAATACTTTGTGTGTATATTTTCAGAAGTATTTTGCGAAGTACCCGCAATTTTCTTGAGGAAAGTGAACGGTTTAAGGACAAACCGATGGAAAGCTACGTGCAGGTAATGATGATTTTTGCGTGGGGAATCGGTATCTTTTGGATTATCCAGCTTCTCACGGGTTTTTCCTTGGTAAGCCTTACCACTCTTGGTGCGGCATCTGCCGTACTCCTATTGATTTTTAAAGATACTATTCTCGGTTTTGTGGCGAGCATTCAGGTTTCGGTGAACGATATAGTGCGCATTGGCGATTGGATTACCTTTAGCAAATTTGGCGCTGATGGAAATGTTATAGAAATAAACCTCGCCACGGTTCGCGTACAGAATTGGGACAATACTTTTACAACCATTCCCACATACAGCCTGATTGCCGATTCCTTCCAAAACTGGCGCGGAATGCAGGAAAGCGATGGTAGAAGAATAAAACGTTCCATTTTTATCAAACAATCTTCTATCCGATTTCTCTCTGCGGAAGATGTTGAAAAGCTTAAGAAAATCCAACTGATTAAACCATATTTGGAACATCGCCAAAAAGACGTGGACAAATTCAACAAGAAAAACGAAATCGATAAAGAATTATTGATAAACGGCCGAAACCAAACAAACCTCGGCGTTTTCCGCTATTATACCGATGCTTTTTTAAACGAAAATAGTGCTATCAATAAAGATTTGTTTTTAATGGTGCGCCATTTAGCGCCTACAGATAAAGGAATCCCTATTGAAATATTTTGCTTCAGCAAAGACAAACGCTGGGTGAATTACGAACATATTCAAGCAGATATTTTTGATCATTTGCTAGCAGCAATACCCTATTTCGATTTGGAAATTTTTGAATTGCCAACCGGGAAAGATCTTCAAGCTTTGGCTTAAAACTATTATTGTAAACGGTCCTTAACGTATTCTGTTTCGGTCTTTCCGTGAGGCGAGGGGTTGCCCGCTTCGTCTAAACTTACCATCGTAATTTTGTCTATGCTTATAATCACTTCCCGCGTCATTTTGTTTCGCACTTCGCAGGCAAGTGTGAGTGAAGTTTTTCCAAATTTGCTTACTTCCAGACCAATTTCAATTATATCCCCTTTTTTTGCGGAACTCCTAAAATTAATTTCGCTCATAAATTTAGTTACGGTCCTTGGGTTTTCAAGTTGAATAATGGAGTAGAGCGCGGCTTCCTCGTCAATCCATTCCAGCAACCTTCCTCCAAAAAGAGTTTCGTTGGGGTTTAAATCTTCTGGCTTAATCCATTTGCGGGTGTGAAAATTCATAGCTTAAAAATTTATATATATTGGATAATCCCATTTGCGGAATGTGGTATCTTCCCGACTTTCATCTCAGTAAATTCTATTCAGTAAAGATACCTTTATAGAAACTCCCTAAAAAATATTTTGCGTGTAACTTATTTTATGTGCGTAAGACTTATCTTTACCTAAACTTAATAAATCAATTATGAAAATCTTGAAAACACTTATCATCGCTTTATTATTAACGGCCATTGCTCCCGTGTCTGCTCAGACAGCCGATGAAATAATAAACAAATATTTTGAAAATACCGGTGGCAAAGCTGCTTGGGGAAAATTGGACGGATTAAAAATGACGGCCACTGCAAATACGCAGGGAATGGAAATTCCAGTTGAAATCTATCAAACCAAAGATGGAAAACAATTGGTTAAAATTAATTTTCAAGGACAGGATATTACCCAAATTGCGTTTGATGGAAACACCATGTGGACCACCAACTTTATGACCATGCAACCTGAAAAAAGCGATGCGGAAACCACTGAAAATATGAAGAAAGAGATAAAAGATTTCCCTTCTCCTTTTTTGAACTATAAAGAAAAAGGCTATAGCGTGGAATATATGGGAAAAGAAACCAAAGACGGCACCGAAACCTATAAAATAAAACTTACGCAATCGCCAGTAATGGTTGATGGTGTTGAGCAACCAAACGTTTCTTATTATTATTTTGACCCAGAAACCTATGTGCCAATTGTTACGGAAACTGAACTGAAACAAGGTCCGATGAAAGGCCAGATGAACGTTAGCACGATGAGCGATTATCAGGAAGTTGACGGACTGTATTTTCCTTTCGCACTATCTATGGGCGGACAAGCAATTCAATTAAAAGAAGTAGTGCTAAACCCTAAAATTGACAATTCTATGTTTGTATTTCCCGCTCCTGCAACCAATTCAGAGAAAAAGGAATAACAATTATTTATCACAATAAATCCCTGCTCGTTCGGGGATTTTTTTTTCATTATAATTTCTGCTCTTTCAACAGGATAACCAAAAACCAACACTAATGAAAACGTCCATCTTTACATTTCTCGCAATCGTTTCATCATTAACCTTCATTCAAGCCCAAGAACCCTCATTAAAAGGAAAAGAACTTTTCGGAAATATGAAAGCCCGTCACATCGGTCCTGCCCTAATGAGTGGCCGTGTAAACGATATTGAAATACACCCCACAAATGCACGCATCCTCTACGTGGGCGCCGCTGGTGGTGGCGTATGGAAATCTGGGGACGGTGGTGCCACCTTCGCCCCTATTTTTGATGAACACGCCCAATCAATTGGTACTATTGCCTTGGATCCAAAAAAACCTGACGAAGTTATTTGGGTTGGTACCGGTGAAACTTGGACCCGAAACTCGGTTTCCGTGGGAAATGGGCTCTATAAATCTTCCGATGGCGGAAACAATTGGAAAGAAATTCCAGGTTTTGAAAATTCCGAAAGAATTTCATCCATCGTTATAAATCCAAACAATACAGATGAAGTTTACGTAGGCGTTTTGGGCGCCTTGTGGAGCGACAGCGAAGATCGCGGGCTATATAAAACCACCGATGGCGGAAAAACTTGGAACAAAAATCTTTACGTGGGCCCATCAACAGGCGTTTCAGATATTTTGATGGACCCAAACAATCCAAATGTTCTGCTCGTTTCTATGTGGCAATTCAGAAGAACGGCATGGGGATTTAATTCCGGAGGCGAAAATAGCGCTATTTACAAATCTACCGATGGCGGAAAAACTTGGAATAAATTGACCAAAGATCTTCCATCAGGAAAACTGGGAAGAATAGGAATCGCAATGGCGCCAAGTGATAGCAAAATAATTTACGCAGTTATTGAAACAGGAGAAAAAAACACAAACGGTCTTTGGAAGTCAAAAGACGCGGGAAATTCCTGGGAGCATTTGAACAGTGATTTCGGTTTAACAGTTCGTCCGTTTTACTTTTCGAGAATTACCGTTGACCCAAAAAATCCAGACATTGTTATGAAAGGTGGTCTAACGGGCTCCATCAGCCGTGATGGCGGAAAAACATTTAAAAATCTCGGAAATATGCACAGTGATATTCACGACATTGTTTTCGACATAAAAAATAGCGATATTATTTATGCTGCTACTGATGGTGGTGTTTATCGCTCTTGGGACGGTGGTTCCACCTTTGAAATTGTTGAAGACCTGCCGCTTTCACAATTTTATCAAATTAGTACTGACGATGCCGAGCCTTATAATGTTTACGGTGGTTTGCAGGACAATGGCTGTTGGTATGGGCCATCCTCCGCTCCGGGTGGAGTTACTGCCCGCGACTGGAACAGTGTTGGCTACGGCGATGGTTTTAGGGTTTTGAAACATCCCACAAAAAATATTATCTATTCCGAAATGCAGGGCGCAGCCAATGTTTGGCGTTACGATGTAGATCGAAATAGAACCACAACCGTTCAACCACAACCTAAAAAAGGGGATCCCGAATTGCGTTTTAATTGGAATTCACCAATGGCCGTGAGCAATTTCGTTCCCGATAGATTTTATATGGGAAGCCAATTTCTGCACCGTTCAGACGATATGGGCGATAGTTGGACCATCATTTCACCCGATTTGACCACCAATGATAAAACCAAGCAAGACCAGGCGAAATCCGGCGGACTATCTGTGGACAATAGCGGTGCAGAAAAATACACCACAATTTTTACAATTGCCGAATCGCCTTTAGACCAAAATATTATTTGGGTGGGGACCGATGACGGAAATCTTGAATTAACTACAGACGGCGGCAAAACCTGGACAAATCTTACCGCAAATCTTGTTGGAATTCCTAAAAATACCTGGGTGTATCACATTGAAGCCAGCTTATGCCGTTTTTGAAGGCCATAGTTCTGGCGATATGAAACCCTACGCCTTGAAAACAACAGATTTCGGTAAAACCTGGAAATCAATAATTTCAGAAGATATAGATTCCAAAGCATTCGTCAGAAATATTCAAGAGGATTATGTTAATGAGGATTTGCTTTTCCTCGGTACCGAATTTGGACTTTACATCACAATTGACGGTGGAAAGAATTGGTCGCAATTCACAAACAATATGCCGCCAGTAGCAGTACATTTTATTGACATTCAAAAACGCACAAACGATTTGGTGATGGGCACCCACGGCCGCGGGGTAATTATAATTGACGATATAAGTCCGTTGCGCGAACTAACTCCAGAAATTTTGAACGAAGAAGTTCATTTTTTTGAAACAAAACCCTTCACTATGACTGAGGACAGTGGTTTCAGCGGAAGTTTTGGGACTGAAACCCAATTCGTCGGGGAAAACAAAAACACCGATGCCCGAATAATGTATTATCTGAAAAAACGCCACACTTTCGGAAAAATGGAAATGGAAATCCAGGATATGGAAGGCAACAGAATAACTTCCATCGCTCCTGGGAAATCTAAGGGAATAAACATTGTGTCTTGGAATTTTACAGGTATAAACCCAAAAGTAGCCCAAGCCAAAACACTTGCTTATAGTGGTTTTACTGCACCCCGTGTTCCAGCTGGGAAGTATAAAGTTGTGATGACAAAAGGAAAGGAAACGCATACTCACAATATTGAAGTGAAGTACGATGATAAATCCATAACCACTTTAGAACAACGTAAAGAGCAAGAAGCCCTCACAAAAAAGCTATACAATATGGTAGAGGATTTGGCTTTTATGGTGTATGAAATTACCGAAACCCAAGCAAAAGCTTCCGATGTAATTGCAAACAATCCAAAAGGAAAAAAAGATGCACAGAAACTTTATGATGCGCTGGAAAATCTTCGAAAAGATCTGGTTATCACTACTGGCGATAATTATGTGGCTTCCGCGGATCCAGAATTACGCGAAAAAATGGCTGATCTTTACAGTAGTGTAGCAACAAATTTCAACAAGGTTTCTGGAGCTTCCCAAGCAAACTTTGAATTGATTTCCGAAAATTTTTCAAAAGAAAAAAACCGATTTATCGAAATAAAAGAGAAAGAAGGAAAAAAATTCGATTCATTTTTAGAAAAAAACAATATCCCAAAACCTGAAATTCAAAGCAAAGCGGAATTTTTGAAAAAAGGATAATCTATTATTTGCCACGAATTCACGAATATTTTTTTAAAATAATTCGTGAATTCGTGTTTCTTTTAATTCTTCACTTTCCTATTTATAATTTGAAAATAAACCCCACAAACACTCGTTAACTTTTGGGTATTGTAATACATTTGCGAAAATCTTTTATTCGATGAAAAATACAGCACTTTCACATATACACGAACAATTGGGCGCCAAAATGGTCCCATTTGCAGGTTACAACATGCCCGTTTCCTACGAAGGCGTAAACGCAGAACACGAAACCGTACGCAAGGGCGTGGGCGTTTTTGATGTCTCGCACATGGGCGAATTTTTAATTACGGGCCCAAAAGCGCTGGATTTGATCCAAAAAGTAAGTAGCAACGATGCCTCAAAACTTGTGGACGGCCAAGCACAGTACAGCTGTTTGCCAAACGAAATTGGAGGTATTGTGGACGATCTGATTGTTTACAAACTTAAGGACGAAGAATATTTATTGGTAGTGAACGCTTCAAACATAGATAAAGATTGGGCTTGGATTGAAAAACACAACAGTATGGGCGCCACTATGCGCAACATTTCCGAAGACTATTCATTGCTCGCCATTCAAGGGCCGAAAGCTCTTGAAGCGATGCAGTCATTGACTTCCGAAGATTTGAGCGCCATAAAATTCTACAATTTCAAAGTTGCCGATTTCGCTGGTATTGAATATGTAATTATAAGCGCTACGGGTTACACCGGAAGCGGGGGTTTTGAGATTTACTGCAAAAACAACGAAGTGGAGCAAGTGTGGAACAAAGTGATGGAAGCGGGAAAAAATTACGGCATTAAACCAATAGGTTTGGCAGCCCGAGATACTTTGCGACTTGAAATGGGCTTCTGCCTCTACGGAAATGATATTACAGACACAACCTCGCCTTTGGAAGCTGGTTTGGGTTGGATCACGAAATTCACTAAGGATTTTGTCAATTCAGAAAATCTGAAAAAACAAAAAGAAGAAGGCGTTAAAAGAAAACTTATCGGCTTTGAATTGAACGAACGCGGTATCCCACGCCATGACTATGAAATAGTTGATAAAGATGGCAAAAATATTGGCATTGTTACCAGTGGCACGATGGCACCATCCTTAAATAAAGGTATTGGAATGGGGTATGTAACTTTAGAAAACAGTGCGCCGGGAACAGAAATTTTTATTCAAATAAGAAACAAACCTGTTGGCGCAACTATTGTGAAAACCCCGTTTTATAAAGGGTAATGGGAAACCGCATTCTCATACTCGGCGGCAGCGGCTTTATATGGTACAAGGGCAATCAATGGCGTGGTACTTATTACTACTAAAAAGGGATCTGCAAGAAAAGGAATTGGCGTAACGGTCAATGAGGCTTACAGTATTTCGCAGCCTTAAGCAGGGCCCCAATTTCAGAACGAATATGGTGGCGGA
>DAIMFZ010000069.1:0-3439 GCA_036724225.1 Aequorivita sp. | reverse complement strand
ATAGGAAATGCAATCTACAAAGAGCTTCTGCCCTATTTTGAGGTGCATTGCACCTACTGCCAACAGCACGGTGCGTTTTCGGAAAATCAGATTTTTTATAAATTTTGTGTCGAAGAGGATTCAATGTTTTTGCTCCTGAACAAAATCCAACCAACTATTATTATTTCGGCGATAAATGGAGTTTATAAAAGTCAGTTTGAAGCGTATCAGCAAATCGTCAATTATGCATTGCTAAACAAAAGCTGCTCAGCTTTATATATTTCTTCTGCCGAAGTTTTTGACGGTAAATTCATGCATCCTTCTTATGAAAATGATGTAACCCTTTCAGAAACGGCTGCTGGAAAATTCAAGATTTCTATTGAAAAACTATTTTTGGAAAACATTCCGCACCAAACCGCTATTTTGAGATTGCCTAAGGTTTTAGGTATCAATTCACCAGAAATACTACACCTTCGCCAATGTATCCGTCATAAAGCCACATTTGAAGTTTTTCCGAATTTGGTGATCACTACAACTACCATTAACAAAGTTTGTCAACAAATTCATTATATAATCAACCACTCGCTACGCGGAATCTTTCATTTGGCGAGCAATGATATGGTGCATCACGAAGACCTTTTTAGGGAAATCAGTTCGAAAATGGGCGATAAAATGCCTATCTTTAAAAGTGTTTTTAGTAGCAATGATGAACAATACCACGCTATTATTCCGAAGAAAAGCAAGCTACCTGCCTCTCATCAAATCACTGTTTCACAAGTTATTGAGGAATGTAGCCTAAACGAAGAAATTATATCTATAAAATAAAGTCGCAATGCTTTGCGTCTTAACCATTAAAATAAAAAAATATGAAAGCACTATCAGAAAAAGTAATTAAAGAAAAATTAAAAGAATTTGAAGGTTGGGAGTATCAGGAAGGTGCATTGCACACCATTTTTGAATTCGAGGATTTTAAGGAAGCTTTCTCGGCAATGACTAGAATAGCTTTTGAATGTGAAAAACTAAACCATCATCCGGAGTGGAGCAATGTGTACAATTCACTGGAAATATATCTTTCCACCCATGATGCCGATGGCGTTACCGAAAAGGATTTTGAGCTGGCGAAAATTATTGATGAACTTATTGGGTAGAAATTCCAAAAAATAAAATTCCAAATTCCAAAGGTCTTCTTTTTGGAATTTGGGTTTTGAAATTTGGAATTTTATATATTTGATCCTTCCAATTTTAAAAATAATAAATAACAATAGATAATAATAGTATGGGAAGAGCTTTTGAATTCAGGAAAGCAAGAAAAATGAAGCGTTGGTCCGCTATGTCCAAAGCTTTTACGCGTATTGGGAAAGACATAGTGATGGCGGTAAAAGAAGGCGGCCCGGACCCGGACGCCAATTCTAGGTTGCGTGCCGTTATCCAAAATGCGAAGGCCGTTAACATGCCCAAAGACAACGTGGAACGTGCCATAAAACGCGCCAGCGACAAAAGTTTGGGCGATTATAAAGAAATTCTCTTTGAAGGTTATGCACAACACGGAATTGCTGTACTTATTGAAACTGCGACCGATAATAATACTCGAACTGTGGCCAACGTACGATCCTATTTCAATAAAACCGATGGAAGTTTAGGAACTTCAGGCTCCGTTGTATTTATGTTTGACCATACGTGTAATTTTAGGGTGAAAGACAATGATTTTGATTTAGAAGAGCTAGAATTAGAATTGATAGACCACGGCGTTGAGGAAATTTTTAGAAACGAAGATGAAGAAGAGCCAGGCGTAATGATTTATGCTCCGTTTGAAAGCTATGGAGCTATACAAGCCTATTTAGAAGAAAATAATATTGAAATTATTTCTTCGGGCTTTGAACGTATTCCGCAAGTAACCAAAAAATTAACTGAAGAAGAAGTCGCCGATGTTGAAAAGTTACTTGAAAAGCTAGAAGAAGATGATGATGTGCAAAACGTATATCATACTATGGAAGAATCTTCAGAAGAGTAAAAACTATAGATATAACAATAAAGCCACCCTTGGGGTGGCTTTATTGTTTGTTGTTTATATATTATCTGTCAATATAATACAGTGAAGAAGCTCCAGGGAATGGAGAACTAAGATCGGGAATCAAATTACCTCCCGATTCTACATTATAAAAAAATAAAATTTTACCGCCATCATTGGTTCGTTCTGCTATAAACACTGTATTGTCTGAATGTTCATAAGCAACAGCAACTGGATTACCTAACCCAGTTAAAGCACCTGAAACTCTTACTTGATTTCCGGCAAATGCAAGAGTGCCTCCATTTGGTGTGGCGTTAAATTTTGAAACAAATCCGCTTATAAATTGAAAGCCACCATCACTTTCGTTTGACACATCTCCTATATCTGTAAGTATTACAAAACCTTCATCCTCGGTTATTCCGTGGGTACGGGTTATTCCTTCAATTGTAATTTGCTTATCTGGGGTTGCAACTACATCTGTTGTATAAGAAGTTAAGAAGTTCTTTAAAACGGCTACGTCAGAAGTTTTATCTACCACTGTATATAAATCATCTCCAATAAATTGAATACCCCACACTGCGTAATTTACTGTTACAATGTTGCGTAGGGCGTAACCATTGGCGTCTCTTGTAAAAATAAAAAATCTACCGTCATCCGTGTTGGGGTCGCCATCCACATCGGCATTGTCTGAAACTACATAAACACTGTCTTTTACAGCAAGGTCTCTTGGACTTTCCAATACGCCATCACTTGAAAGAAATGGGGTTAATGTGGTGCCGTTTGGTGAATTATCAATGTTATTATATGTGTTAATTACTGATTGCGATCTGGAGCTAACTACCAGTTCATCTGCGTCATCATCGTAATAAATTCCTTCATTGTCCGCAGAACTTGTTGAAAATGATCTCACCTGAATACCATTTGCAGTAAAGTCATAAGAAATAATTGAATTATTCAAATTACTAGTGGCGTAAACGTTTGCAAAAATAGGGTTTGGCAATGGTTCACCGCCACCACTTTCATTATCATTGCTACAGGATATTAATATTAATCCTAAAGCCAAAACAGGAAATAATAATTTTAATTTTTTCATAATAATTTTAAATTTTTATACATATTTAACACTAAGATTCTAGATAATATATGTTTTTCACACTGCTTAACTAATTTTTAACAATCTCTTTTTAATTTTCAATTAATTATATCTAAACCGCTAAGCCTTTATTACAATTTTGATGTTATGAATAGTGTTTGTTTTTCCCAACAACACCTCTGAATAAAGAACGCAGTTTAAGCGTGTCCTGGTCTATATTACCCGTAGGATAAAAAGGTTCGTTTATAGTTATGGTCTTTTTGCTATAATCAAAAGAAACACAGATTATTGGAACATTTGCAGTCAAAGCGATATAATAGAAACCTGTTTTCCATTGTAAAACTTTTTTTCTGGTGCCT
>DAIMFZ010000068.1:0-11505 GCA_036724225.1 Aequorivita sp. | reverse complement strand
GAATTGGGTATTTTTTTGGCCAACTTCCTTGTACTCACTGAAATGTTGATTGTCGTTAAAGTAGTTTTCAATGGAGTCAATAATTTCCTTTGAATGCTCTTTCCCCTTAATTTTAACGGTTATGTGCTGGTATTTGTAATACTGGAAATTTTGTGGATCTTTTATATAATCTGGAATATCTTGTTTGTCCGTTAAGGCTTTAAACAGATCCACGCGTTCGCGGGTTGCTGAGGCAAAATTGAATATATCTACAATAGGCTCGGCTTTCAAGCCTCTTAAATCACCATAATTTTCTCCAAATGTTTTTTGAAGGAAATCTTTATCGTTATTCCTTAGTTTAGAAGTAAGCGCTTCTACTTTATCATACAAATATTGCGTGCTCTCAAAGTTTGGAATTACTATCAATTCATTATCAAAAACCTCGGTTTTGTTTTTGTCGAAATAATATCCGAGACCAACACCAATAATTATTAAAACAACTACAACAATAATGTACTTTATAAAAAACGAAATAACTAAAAAAAGTAGCTTCACAAAGGACCTGAAAAGACTTGAAATCTTCCCAAAAAGATACCCTAAATCTATTTCATCTTGATTGTTCTGTGCCATAATAAATGCTATTAATTAACTGATAGGTTTTTAATTACTGCTTTTAAGCTTTTTTCCCAATCAACGGATGGAGCGGAAAATGCTTTTTGAACTTTTGAATTATCCATTACACTATACTCCGGCCGCGCGGCAAAAGTACGGTAATGGTTTGTTTTAGCAAGATTTGCATCTTTTAATTTTTCTGTTTGCAGAAGTATAGCTTCGGCAAAACCAAACCATGTGGTTTGTCCACTATTACTGTAATGATAAACGCCGTATTCGGCAGAATCTTGTGCAATTACTTCAAGTAACATATTTGCCAAATCATTTGCATTAGTTGGAGTTCCTGTTTGTTCGGTAGTAATTGTTAGCGGTTTTCCTTCTTCGGCATATTTCAAAATGGTTTTTAAGAAATTGTGCCCGTATTGAGAATAGAGCCACGAAGTGCGGAAAATGAAATATCTATCACAGTTTTCTTCGATATATTTTTCACCTTTCAGCTTTGAAACCCCGTAAACATTGATGGGGTTGGTGGTATCGGTTTCCGTGTAGGGGGTTTTCTTTTTCCCGTCAAAAACATAGTCGGTGGAAATATGGAGGAGGATAACATTCTTTTCTTCGCAGACTTCGGCCAAATTTTTTACAGCTTCGGCATTGATTGCAAATGCTTTTTCTGGTTCGCTTTCCGCTTTTTCAACATTTGTGTATGCGGCAGTGTTTACACAATGTGAAAAGGTGTTTTTTCTGAAGAAATCAGTCAGCAATTCAACATTTTCAATATCGAGCTCTTCTTTTGAAATGAAGACAAATTCAAGGTCGGGAAATCTGGAAGCAGCATCATTTATGCACCTGCCCAATTGTCCGTTTGCTCCTGTGACCAATATTTTTTTCATGTAATCGCCTCCCTAAAACCGGGAAGTTCCAAATCTTTTTCTGAAATAATAAATTCTTCCTTTGGAAGATACCAATCCAACGCTAAGGTTGCGTCATTATAGATGATTCCGCTCTCTGACGCTTTATCGTAATAGTTATCGCATTTATAGGAAAAAATAGACTGTTCCGAAAGTGTTATAAAACCGTGAGCAAAACCGCGTGGCACGAAAAGTTGCAGGTGTTCCACATCGTCTAAAACAATAGAGAACGATTTTCCAAAGGTTTCAGAATCTTTCCGAATATCTACCACAATATCCAAAACCTTTCCTTTAACAATCCGAACCAGCTTGGCCTGTGCCATTTCACCATGTTGAAAATGAAGTCCGCGCAAAACCCCTTTTGAGGAAAGGGATTGGTTGTCCTGCACAAAATCAACTTGTAATCCCGAAGTTTTTTCAAATACGTTTCGATTGAATGTTTCATAAAAAAGTCCACGTTCGTCTCTAAAAACATTTGGTTTCAAAATAAAACAATCTTTTAAAGGGGTTTTTTGTAGTTCCAAATCTAGTCTAATTGAAGTAAATGTTTTCCGTAGCCGCTTTTCAGCAATGGTTCGGCCAGAGCTATTAATTGTTCTTTTGAAATATAGCCCATTTCATAGGCTGCTTCTTCAATGGCGCCAATTTTTAAGCCTTGTCGTTCCTCAATAACCTCAACAAACTGTGCGGCTTGCATAAGCGAAGCAAAAGTTCCCGTGTCCAACCATGCCGTTCCTTTGTCCAGAATGCTGACGTTTAGTTTTCCTTTTTTTAAATAAACGTTGTTTACATCGGTTATTTCCAGTTCGCCGCGATCGCTGGGGTTTATATTGGCGGCAATTTCAACCACGCTGTTGTCGTAAAAATAAATTCCAGGAACTGCATAGTTAGATTTTGGATTTTTAGGTTTTTCCTCAATGGAAAGAGCTTTGCCATCTTTGTCGAATTCCACCACGCCATAACGTTCAGGGTCTAACACGTGATAAGCATAGATTACGCCGCCATCAGGATTATTGTTGGATTGCAATAGTTCTTTTAAGCCGGAACCATAAAAAATATTATCGCCCAGAATTAAGGCAACTTTATCTTTCCCGATGAATTCCTTTCCAATAATAAAAGCTTCCGCAAGCCCATTGGGATTTGCCTGTTCAGCATACTGAAAGTTGCAGCCCAGTTTTTTACCATCGCCCAAAAGTTGTTGGAAAAGCGGCAGATCCTGCGGCGTGGAAATAATCAAAATATCCCTAATACCCGCAATCATCAATGTTGACAGCGGATAATAAATCATCGGTTTGTCATAAACTGGCATTAACTGCTTGCTAACCGCAAGTGTAATTGGGTGCAAACGGGAGCCGGAGCCTCCTGCTAAAATTATTCCTTTCATCTGTTGTTATTTTGCCACGAATTCTTGAATTCGTAGCCTTAATCTATAATCTATCTCTATTTTTTAAATACCAAGAAATGGTTTTTTGAATACCTGTTTCAAAATTTTCTTTAGCTTTCCAGTCCAAATTGTTTTCTATTTTTGAAGCGTCTATAGCATATCTAAAATCGTGGCCGGGGCGGTCTTTTACAAAGCTAATCTGTTTTTTATATGAAGAACTTTTCGGAAGCATTTCATCCAGAAGTTCACAAATAATGTTTGCAATATAAAGATTCTCTCGCTCGTTGCGGCCGCCAATGTTGTATGTTTCGCCCAGCTTCCCTTTTTCCAAAGCCAAATAAATACCGTTGCAATGGTCCATTACATATAGCCAATCGCGAATGTTTTTTCCGTCGCCATATATGGGGATTTTCTTTCTTGAAATTTCTTTGCGAATTATTGTTGGAATCAATTTTTCCTTATGCTGATTGGGGCCGTAATTATTTGAACAGTTGGTTGTTACAACTGGTAACCCATAGGTGTGAAAATAACTACGCACAATAAAATCTGAGGATGCTTTTGAAGCACTGTACGGACTGTTTGGTGCATATGAAGTTTCTTCAGTGAAAAGACCTGTTTCACCCAAAGTTCCGTACACCTCATCGGTTGAAATATGCAGAAAACGTGCATTTTTGAATTCATCCTTTAAATCATTCGGACCGTTCATCCATGTTTTATAGGCGCTTTGCAGCAAATTGAAAGTACCCACAATATTTGTCTGTATAAATTCCGAAGGACCCGAAATGGAATTGTCCACATGGCTTTCCGCGGCAAAGTGAACTACTTTTTGGAATAGCTGTTTTTTAAATAAATTCTGAATCAATTCAACATCACAAATATCACCTTTTATAAAAGTGATTTTATTTGAAAAAGCTTCCAGATTTTTCAAATTTCCCGCATAGGTCAACTTGTCCAGCACGAATATTTCATCTTCTGAATTTTTTAGGACGTATTCCACATAATTGGAACCAATAAATCCTGCGCCTCCGGTAATCAGTACTTTATCGTTCTTCAAAATTAATTTTTAGAATTGTCTAAAATTTGTTTTAACATCTTTTCGGTTATCAAATAGGTCGGTTTTACACCTGTTGTACCCAATCCACCCGAAGCCAAAGTGCTTCCGGTTTCCAATGGATTATCCGAAGCGTAATACGCATATCGAACCTTTACTTTTGGACTGATACTTCGGCGAATTTTAGCCGCCGCCTGAATTGCTTTTTGATAATGTGCACCTTCCATTTCAAGTCCAATAACATTCCAAGTGGAATTGTGGAAGAATTTCAATACATCTCGATTTTGGAGTGAAGTTCCCAATACTGAAATCATTGTTCCTGTAAAAACTTTTACGTTATCGTCCTTAAACATCGATTTGTCCATCTGGTTTTTGAAGGGATAATTGTCTGCCGTTCCTTCAAAAACGTGGGCTGAAGGAATCATAATATCTCCTTTCCCACCTTCCAAAATACCTGCTTTCCCCATAATAGAAACTGAAGCCACATTTAGGAAATGTCTTTTCTTATCGGCGTCTATCAATGGTTTTAAAAGTTCGTCCATGGTTTCATAGGCCTGTTCGCCAAAGGCATAGTCCATAACAACGATCACAGGTTTTTGGGAATTTTCTACATTCTTCAATCCTTCGGTATAGGAGCTTTTCTTTATTTTGGCGGTATCTATAATTTGAACATCTATATTGGTCCCGCTCACGTCTTCGATGAATGTCATTCCTTCGGCAAGCGCAGTTTTGGTTACTTTTTCACGTAATTTCAAATTTACTGGGCTGCTCAATGCTTCAAAAACCTCCATTTGTTTTTTCTTTGAAAACTCATTAGGCAAAGCTTTCGGTGCATAAAGACTATTCATTACACTGTGCATATTTGCACTGATAATGTGCAACGGACGCTCCAACAAGTTTTTTTCCATTAACGCATTTTTTATGTGGTATGCCCACTGCTCACCGTGAATATGATGCCCCAAGCGTTCGCGAAGCACGGGACTGAATGTGATGATGCGTTTGTTGTCTGCAATAACTTCATCTATGGCAAGTTTTCCCAAAAAATAGATAATATTGAAAAAACGGTTTTCATCTTTTTCAATCGCGAAATAGGGAAATACATTTTTTACTTCTTCAAAAGTTCTTCCGAGGAAATTCGCAGTATGTGTAAGGGCTACTTCCTTTTCTTCTTGGGTAAGTTTGCCCTTTTTTAGAACGGCTTGTTCCAACTTTTTCCAATCGCGGATTACCTCACCATTCTCGTCAATGAGCACTTGCTTCATAATTTTGTGCGACTCAATAAAAAGAAAAGTTAAATGCGTTAGAATATCATAGATTTCCGAACGGCCGCGGGTGATTTCAATATTTATCTGTTCGGAATCAATTCTGTAACAATTGCGGCGGCGTTTCAGCGGGATAATTGGCTCAAAATGTGAATCCTTATACCCTTCATCACTTGTTAAATTGATGAACCTACATTCCTCAATTCCGTAGGGCAAACGGTCCATCACATACAGCAAACCCTGCAATTCAATTTTGTCATCCATTATAGAGCCATAAATCTCGGGGCGCAACGTTAGCAACGACTCCCGAAGCGATTCGCCAGAAACTCCCATGGGTTTGTAAAACCCGCGATTAAAAAGATGGCGCATCGTGATATAGAGTTTTTCTATAGCGCCTGTGCTTTCCTGGGCTCGAGTTCTTGAATGTGCTTTCAATTTATTCATTTAAATGCAAAGATAACACTAATTTCGGGGCTGTATTTTAAGCAAGGCATCGGCAATTTTACGGTCGTTGGAAAGCCGTGGCACTTTGTTTTGACCGCCAAGTTTGCCTTCAGATTTCATATAATTTTGAAAACTTTCTTTTTGAAGCGGTGTAATTTTTAACGGTTGAAGTACTTTTCCTGTAATTAAATCGAAGTAATACGAATTTTGGTTTTGCATTTCGGCATCAAGAAATTCGGCCACTTTTTGAAGGTTTTCGGGAGCTCGATCAAATTCTACGAGCCATTCGTGATAAGGCAATTCTACTTTCGCTGTTGTGATCTGCGGTGCGACGGTAAATTCAGTAATTGAAAAATTGAATTTTGTAATCGTTTTGTGCATAGCTTCTTCCACCTCTTTGCCAATAACGTGTTCGCCAAAAGCAGAAATAAAATGTTTTATTCTTCCCGAAACTAGTACACGATACGGCTTTGTGGAAGTAAACTGAACCGTATCGCCCAAATTATAGGCCCAAAGCCCAGCGTTTGTTGAAATAATCATTACATAATTTACTCCGATTTTCACTTCACCAATGGTTAATCGTTTTGGGTTTTTGTCAAAAAAAGTGCTGGCTTCAATAAATTCATAAAAAATTCCCGAATTCAAAAGCAGCAACATTCCTTTTTCCTTTTGGCTGTCCTGAAAGGCAAAAAAACCTTCACTTGCGGGAAAAAGCTCGATACTGTCAATCTTTCTACCTATTAAATTTTCAAACTTGGCGCGGTAGGGCTCAAAATTTACGCCGCCATAAATGAAGAGATTGAAATTTTTGAATAGATCACCAACCTTTTTCCCTGTGTTTTTTTGAAGTTTTTCAAAATACATCTGCACCCACGACGGAATACCGCTAATAACAGTCATGTCCTCATTTTTGGTTTCTTCAACAATAGCGTCCACTTTAGTTTCCCAATCTTCAATACAGTTGGTTTTCCAGCTGGGCAAACGGTTTTTCTGAAGATATGCGGGAACGTAATGCGCCACAATCCCCGAAAGGCGGCCCGTTTTGATGCCGTTCTTTTCTTGCATTTCGGGGCTTCCCTGTAGAAATATCATTTTACCATCCACAAAACCTGCATTTCCCGTTTCATATATATAGCTTAGAATTGCATTTCGCGCCGCTTCAATATGATAAGGCAAGGATTCCTTTGTTAATGGAATATATTTAGCGCCCGAAGTGGTCCCCGATGTTTTGGCAAAATAAAGAGGTTTGCCTGGCCACAGTACGTTTTCTTCCCCTAAAACTACTCTTTCAAAATATGGCTTCAATTCTTCGTAATCGCGTATAGGAACGTGCCTTGCAAATTTTTCAAAGGAATTGATATTTTCAAAATCGTGATCTTTTCCGAAGACAGTATTTTTTGCTTCATAAATAAGCATTTCAAAAACTTTGTGCTGTGTTTCGACAGGATTTGCAGCCCATTTTTGAATTCGGAGCACAACAATTTTAGAGAAAATTTTAGCAGAAACAGATTTTAAGGACATAGGCTATCAATCAAAATCTATGAAACTGGTTGGGTTTACTGGAAAGCCGTCGCGCCAAAGTTCAAAATGAAGATGCGGACCAGTGGTGAGTTCGCCAGTGTTTCCGACGGTTGCAATAACTTCACCTGCTTTTACAATTTCACCTTGCTCTTTTGTGAGCATCGCGTTGTGTTTATAGACAGAAATAAGGCTATTGTAGTGTTTCAGAATAATTACATAACCCGTCTGCGCGGTCCATTCGGCAAAAATAACGGTACCGTCTGCTATAGCTTTTACGGGCGAATCTTTAGCGGTTACAACATCAACGGCATAGTGTTTTGTTTTGGAACTATAAGGTTCGGAAATTGTTCCCTTTACCGGTGCAAACAAAGCATATTCCTGAGCTTGCGGTGCAATAAGAGGGTTGTATTTGTCTTCTTTTGCCACTTCTTGGCGCAGCATGGAATCTTTTCTGGAGGTCCGGATTAAAACCAATGGATCTGTTTTGGCTACTTCAATCAAGGAATCTTTATTGAAATTCACCGTTTTTACATCGCCTGTAAGCACTTTTTTAATGGAGGTGAGGTATTGTTCATTTACATCCAGTATCTGCTGTAGCGAGTCAGTTTGGTAAGCCAATTGTGTGGCTTTCTTTTTTAAAGTGGTGGATGAATATCCAGGAATATACTCTCGCAGTGGCGTAAAAGCAATAATAAACGTGGTTGCCAAAATAAGAAATAGTGCAAACAGCGTACTAAAAACAAACACATTCAATCTATTCAGCTTAAATGAAAGGCGTTCCTCAAAGGTTTCTTCGTTAAGAATTACCAATCGGTATTTGTGCAACAACTTCCTTCTGAACCGCTTAGTTCCCTTTTCCTTATTTGCCATAGCGCTCAATTACTTTTTACAAATATAAAATAAACTATAGCCACACACGCTAAAGTTAGGTTCAAAACGTTGTATCTAAACATTTCTTGTTACCTTTGTGTAATTAAAATTTAAAAATCATGAACGCATTGTTTATCCCTTTAGGCGTAGTTGGCCCTTGGCAGATTATATTGATTGTAGTAATCGTGCTTTTATTGTTCGGTGGAAAGAAAATCCCAGAACTTATGCGTGGTTTGGGCAGTGGCCTTAAAGAATTCAAGGATGCTTCCAAAGACGATACAACCGATAAAAAAATAGACGAGAACAAATAGTTTCCGTTTAAATATTTACGAAATGACCCTTTCAGTTTTTAGGCTGAAAGGGTCATTTTTTTAACTGAACCCATCCAACATTATAAATGTTGGACGGGTTGAAGAGCTATTACTTTTATTCTATCTTGGCAGTATTCAATATGGATTCCAGTTCAAACTGAAGGTCCCTTTTAGCTGCGGAAGGAGCGTATGTAAATCCTTCCAATATTAAATAACGGTTATTTTTTTTGTCCCTAACAGCAAAATTTATAAACGGGCCGCCCATCCAGGCATCCTTTACTTCCCAAGTACCTTTGGTTTCGTAAGCAAATTTTCCGTCAATTTTAGTTTTGAAAAGATAGGGTGCATAGGCATCTTCGGTAATAAACTGGCCTTCGTCTTCCACCGGAAGTAATTTGCTTCCTATGGAATCCCGGATTTTTATAATATCCCCGACTGCGGTGCTATCGTTTTTAATCATTGTTAAGGGAACCTCATAAACAAGAATATTTGTGGTTCCATCTTTTAAATCCTTTCGCATCCAGAAAAAGCTGTCTGTGGCTTTTGCAATTCTGTAAGCGCTGGGAATTTGCATACTTACGCCCATAACTTTCTGCAAAGAATCTATTTTCATCAATGAAATGGCTGTTCTGCGTTGTCTTTCCTTTATTTCGGAAGCGTGAAAAGATGCAATAATTTGGGCAGCGTTTTTATTGATAAGCTCCACCAACTTTTCTTCGGTAGTAGCTTTTATGAGAGCTCCAGCCTGTGGTTTGGAATATTCATCTTTGACTATAGTCACTTTGTCCTCATCGCTGAGTACTACATATAAAAACAGTCGGTTGCTTCGTGCAAAGCCTGTAAATGCCTCTGGTGGCATTTGGTTCATTGAATAAATAGGCTCATCTTGTGGAAGGCCATCTGCGGGAGCAGCAAAATTATTTCTGATAGCTTCGCCAACCACGCCGTTCCATAAATTGTTGGGTGTGACAATCTGTAATGCATTAATGTTTCCTACGGAATCTGAAAGTAATGTTTTGTCTTTTTTGCCGCTTTCATTGCAAGAAGTAAATGTAGCAAACAACAAAAACAATAAAATATAAAATGGTTTCATTTAAAGGATATTTATGGGAACTATCCTTTATAAATTTTTAGTTTAGTTCCGGGCTTTAAGTTAGAGCCACTAATATCGTTCCATTTTTTGATATTCTGTACCGAAACACCAGGAAATTTTTGTGAAATGCTCCATAATGAATCCCCATTGCGCACTGTATATGTTTTTTCGGAAGTAGTATTCGTTTTTACAGCTACATTGCTCGCGATGTCTTGTGTGTCTTTTTTAGGATAAATAATCAAGTTTTGGCCAACTTTTACAGAATTGCTTCGCATACCGTTCCAACTTTTTATCTGGCTAATGTCCACGCCGTATCGATCAGCGATCCTTCCTAAATAATCTCCACTTTTTACACGATAGCGGATTTTTTCAGGTTGCTCGTACAATTCTGGCAATGGCTTTTCTGCTTCCTGCTGCTCTTCCTGTGCAAAGGCATAAATAGCCTCTTCGTTATTTACAAAAGCGCCAACAGCCGTAAGCGGAAGCCGCAACATATAGTTTTCATTCTTTATTACGGGAATAATCCCAAGCTTATAGGACGGATTCAAAAACGCGAGTTCTTCTTTGTCTAGATTGGTAAGTTTAGCCACTTGGTCCAATGTAATCTGTTGTTTCACTTTTATAGTATCAGTTGCAACGTAGGGAATTCGTGTGCTTTTCTTCTTAAAACCGTGCTCTTGTGCATATTCAAAAATATACATAGTGGCCAAAAATGCTGGTACATAACCTGCGGTTTCACGTGGAAGGAAATCGCGGAGACTCCAATAATTTGTCTTTCCACCCGAACGACGGATTGCTTTAGAAACATTTCCTGGGCCTGAATTATAGGCTGCAAGTGCCAAATCCCAATCGTTGAAACTGGTGTTCAGGCTTTTCAGATATTTACATGCTGCTTCTGTAGACAAAATAGGATCTGAGCGTTCATCAACATAAGAACTCACATCCAAACCGAACATTTTACCGGTAGGATACATGAATTGCCAAAGACCCGTCGCGCCAACTCTTGATTGGGCACTAGGGTTAAGAGCCGATTCAATGACTGCCAAATATTTTAACTCCAATGGTAGATTGTTTTTGTCCAGTTCTTGTTCAAACATTGGAAAGTAGTATTCGCTTAAGCCCATCAATCGTTCTAAACTTCCTCTTCTATTTTTAAGATATTGTTTGATTACACTTTCTAAGGAAGGGCTGTATTCCACTTTGAAAGGAGTGCGGGCATCGAGTTCCTTAAGACGTTGTTTTAAAACAGCTGTTGGAAGTTCGTCATAATCTACTGCGCCATATTCTTGGTTTACAACGCTATTGTATATATCATCAAAAAGGTCTGATTTGTAGATTTCCTTTAGCCATAGACTGTCCTTTTTTCGGGCCAGTGCCATATCTTTTAAGTCAAAAACGGTACTGTCTTTAATGGATGTAGCCACCACTGTTGAAGGCAATTCGTCAGCAATTTTTGAAACTTTTATTGATTCAACAACTTGAACTTTCTTTGTGTTCAGCTTTTTGCTTTGCTTTTTACCCTGTTGGGCAAAACCCATACTGAAAACCAGCAACAGCATTAGGGGGAGGATTTTGTTTAGTTTCATTAGCTTTTAATCGGGGTTGGGGATTATTGGCAAATTCGCCTGATCAATGTCTTTAAAAGGAATTATAGGTCAATTTCTTAGAACTTGTAACGCCTTAATACATAAAAAATTATTTCAAAAATAACAATTTTGCAAGATTATACAAATTCTTTAATCTAAATAACTGCTTTACTGATATTTAACGTTTCTACAAAAGTGCTTTTATTCCTGGAAGCGTTTTACCCTCAAGCATTTCTAACATTGCGCCACCACCCGTAGATACATAACTAACCTTATTAGCGAGATTAAATTTGTGAACGGCTGCTACGGAATCGCCACCACCCACAAGTGAAAACGCACCATTTTGAGTAGCTTTCGCAATATTTTGGCCCAAAATTTTGGTCCCTTCAGCAAAGGTTGACATTTCAAAAACTCCGACAGGTCCGTTCCACAGAATGGTTTTGGAATCTGCGATAACTTTTGCGAAACGCTCGTTTGTTTCTGG
>DAIMFZ010000067.1:3899-11528 GCA_036724225.1 Aequorivita sp. | reverse complement strand
CCGTTGAGGCCAACAATTATAATGGTTATGAGCCACGAAGCAATACGCAGAGGCTATTTAATGTGAAAACTATTCATCAGTTTTTTGTCGCTCACAAAATGGATGAGCGGAATAATGGCAAACCCAAGTTGCAGGCTCAGCACTACTTGGCTCAAAACTAACAGTTTTCCAGTACCGCTTTCCCCAAAATAAATTACTGTAAAGAGTGCTGGAATAATGGCCAACATTCTGGTAATCAATCTGCGTACCCAAGGTTGGATACGCAAATTAAGATGTCCTTCCATTACAATTTGCCCCGCAAGTGTGCCCGTAAGAGTGCTGCTTTGCCCAGCGGCAATAAGGGCTATTGCAAAAAAGGTCGGCGCTAGATTTGATCCCAAAAGTGGTTCCAATAATGCATGTGCGTCTTGGATTTCAGCCACTTCAAACATCCCATTTTTATGAAAAACGGCGGCGGCAAGTATTAAAATTGCGGCATTTACAAAAAAGGCAAGATTGAGTGCAATGGTGGAATCTATAAAATTGTATTTCAATGCTTGTTTGATTCCTTTTTTAGTCCGTTCAATTTTTCGGGATTGCACAAGGGAAGAATGAAGGTAAAGATTATGTGGCATTACCGTTGCACCAATAATACCAATGGCAATATAGAGCGCAGCGCTGTTGGGAAGCGAAGGGATGAACCCTGCCAAAAGATCGCCCATATCCGGCTTTGCAAAAAACATTTCCACAACAAAGGAACCGCCAATAATAAAAATAAGGCCAATAATAAAGACTTCCATTTTGCGCATTCCTTTATTCAAAAGAAAAAGCAGAAGAAAAGTATCCAAAGCAGTAATTGTAACGCCCCAAATCATCGGTAAACCAAAAAGAAGGTTCAACCCAATTGCCATCCCGATAACTTCGGCAAGATCGCAGGCTACAATGGCTATTTCAGCAAGAATATAAAGTAAAAAATTTACGAATGGATTATAGGCTTCGCGCGAAGCTTGCGCCAAATCGCGGCCTCGCACTACGCCCAAACGTGCGCAGAGACTTTGTAGTAACAAAGCCATAATATTGCTCATCAGCAAAACCCAAATGAGCTTATAGCCAAACTGGCTTCCACCCGCAATATCAGTAGCCCAGTTTCCGGGGTCCATATAGCCAACGCTTACCAAATAGGCCGGTCCCAAAAAGGCGAGCAGTCTTTTCCAAGGTGTCTTTTTCCCTGCAGTTTCAATGGTTCCATGAACTTCCTCGAGAGATCTGTGGCTTCTTCTGTCCATTGCTATTTATGGGTTTGAACGTATAAATTTTCAGCTATTTTATGCGAAATAAAAAACTGCTCGCCTCCCACTCGTATCACCATAGATCCATCGAAAAACTCTTTCCCCAAGACGTAAATTTTCACGCCAATGGCTATTTTCTTTTTGTCCAGATATTGCAGAAATTCGCCGTTGCTTTCCTTTACGCTCACACAAATTCCGCTTTGGTTTTTCTCAAGTTCCGACAACAGCTTTTTCTCGGTGCGTTTTAGAACTCCATGTTTATCGGGAATGGGATCACCGTGCGGGTCAAAATCCGGACTTCCCAAAAATTTGTCGAGCCTTGTTATCAATTCTTCGGATTGGATGTGTTCCAATTGTTCAGCAATTTCATGAACCTCATCCCATTGAAAGTTTAATTTTTCCACCAAAAAAACTTCCCATAAACGATGTTTACGGATAACGTTGGCAGCAACTTTTTTACCTTCAACAGTTAACTGAACTCCTTTGTAACGCTTGTATGTGAGTAATTTCTTTTCGGCAAGTTTTTGCACCATATCTGTAACGGAAGACGGTTTGGTGTCCATGCTTTCAGCGATGGCGTTGGTGCTGACTTCACCTTCGCTTTCCATTTCCAAATGGAAGATGGCTTTCAAATAATTTTCTTCGGCTAATGTAAACATAAGCACAAAGGTAAAAATATTTTTCTATTTAACTATTTATATTTTTAGCCCTGACTAAATATTACAGATTTCTCAAAATGCCCGTTCCTTTTGAAGTTGCTCATAAGCTTCCTGTACTTTTTTGAACTTTTCCTCACCCCCTTTTTGGTGGGCTTCGTCCATGTGTTGCAGCTTATCGGGATGATATTTTTTTACCATGGTGCGGTATGCAGATTTAATTTCTGAAACTGTGGCAGTTCTTTCAATCTCTAAAATCCGGTAAGCACTGTCTGGATTTTTGAAAAACATTGCTTTTATGCTTTCAAAATCGCGTGCATAAACTCCCAAAAATCCAGCAATTTTGTTAATTTCATTTACTTCGGAAGTTGAAACACTACCGTCTGCGTTGGCAATGCTGAACAGAAAGTGAAGAATTTGCAATCGGCTTTCGTAGCGGGTCCTTTGGCGTAACAGAGTACCTATACTCTCTGCAGAAATTTCACGTTTCTTTATTACTTCATTAAAAACTTTGAAAGTTGCATTGGCTCGATCTTTTCCATAAGCTTGCACAAAATATTGACGGACATAATCAAGTTCCGTTTGGCTCACATTTCCATCGGCTTTAATCACTAATGAGGCCAGTGAAAGTAGGTTTAGTTCAAAATCAGCAGGTGTAACTTGCGGTTGCGATGTGCCAAATGAAGACTGAAAAGTTTTGCCCTTTATGGTCAAATTGTCTAATAGACTTCCCAAAACAAAACCGACAATGGCTCCGGGAAAACGATATAAGAAATAACCAAGAACGGCCAATAACCAACGAAGCATAAAAAACTATTGTTTTGAGTTTAGAGCCGACAAAAATACCATTTAAAGCTCCAAATTTCAAGCTCCAAATTCCAAATAAATCACAAAAGGGAAAAATCAAATTTCAAAACCCTGCTAATAATTCCCTTTTTAGAATTTGGAACTTTGTGTTTGGAAGTTTTTACTTTGGAATTTAGGACTTGTTGTTTGGGATTTATTTGTGATTTGGAAATTGCGATTTGGAATTTTTCACATTCAAATTTCGTATCTTTGCAAACACATTTTATTAAAATTAAAATACAGAATTATGTACCCACCTGATTTAGTAAAACCAATGCGTGAAGACCTAACAAAAGTAGGTTTTTCCGAACTACATACAGCTCACGAAGTTGAAGAAGCATTGAAAATGGAAGGCACCACTTTGGTAGTTGTAAACTCCGTTTGCGGTTGTGCCGCAGCCAATGCACGCCCTGGAGCGGCAATGTCCCTTCAAAATGATAAAAAACCTGATCATTTGGTTACCGTTTTTGCTGGCGTTGACCGCGAAGCTGTAGATGCTGCTCGTGCCAATATGGTTCCGTTTCCGCCAAGTTCGCCTTCGATGGCTTTATTCAAAAATGGCGAATTGGTCCACATGCTGGAGCGCCATCACATTGAAGGCCGTCATGCACAGATGATTGCCGAAAATTTAAAAGGCGCATATAACCAATATTGCTGATTTTTTAAAACTGTAGTGTTATGAAAATGACAAAACCGTTTACTATCGTTATTGGAATCTTAGCGTTTGGCGCACTTATTTTCAATGTTTATGAAAATCCAAAGATTTCACATTTATTCGGAAAAGAAATTAACGATTGGCTTTACAGGGCATTTTGGTTGTTAATTATTGCTCTCTGTGTCTACAATTATATTTACATAGACCGAAATACATTGAAAAACAAATCAAAATCGAAATTGAAAACGAAACATTGAGGTTTTCAAAAAATTGAAAATTTAAACAAGCAAAAAGTAAAACCGTCTTTTTAAGGGCGGTTTTCTTACTTTTGACAGCTAATGAACGCACCCTCAAAAATTATTAGTTATCCCTTTACAGTATTGTTTTACTTACTCTTCGGTATTACGATAATTGTATTTCACCCCTTACAGTGGATTTCTTTTAACTTGTTTGGTTATACCGCTCACAAAAAAACCGTCGATTGTTTTAACTGGACCTTGTTGCGTTGTTTAAACGTTTTGGGAACTACCTTTCACGTTGATATTAGTAGGAGCATCCCAAATAATGTGCCTATTATAATTGTTTCTAACCACCAAAGTATGTGGGATATATCGCCCATTAGTTGGTATCTGCGGAAGTGTCACCCAAAATTTATTTCGAAAGTGGAATTGGGAAAAGGAATTCCTTCAATTTCATATAATCTTAGGCACGGTGGTTCCATTTTGATTGATAGGAAAAACCCTCGGCAAGCCATTGTTGAAATGGTGAAGTTTTCAAAATATCTTCAGAAATTCAACCGTAGTGGCGTTATATTTCCAGAAGGAACGCGCAGCAAAACGGGCATTCCAAAACCCTTTAAAAAAACAGGCTTGCAAACGCTTTTCAAAAAAATTCCTGACGGTTATGTTGTTCCTGTTACCTTTAATAATTCGTGGAAATTACAACGTTGGGGAATGTTCCCAATGCAACTTGGCGTTCGTTTGGAAATGACGGCTCATCCAGCGATAAAAATCGCAGATTACGATGTTGAAACGTTAATTGACAAAGTGGAAGATATTGTCACTTCAAAAATTCATAAATAATGAATTCTTTTTCCGAAGAAAAAATAATTAGCAATACAATCATCTTCGTTAAGAATGAATTGAAAGATGCCGAAGGTGGCCACGATTGGTTTCACATTGAACGGGTCTATAAAAATGCATTGCTTATTTCTGAAAGTGAAAAAGTTGATAAAACCGTTGTCGCCCTTGGCGCGTTGCTTCATGATATAGCCGATTCAAAATTTCACAATGGCGATGAAACCGTTGGCCCAAAAAAAGCAGAAAATTTTCTTTCATCTGAAAAAGTTTCTCCTGAAATAATAGAACACGTAATAAAAATCATTGAAAATATCTCATTTAAAGGCGGGCACAAAAACCAGAAATTTCACTCAAAAGAGTTGGACGTTGTGCAGGATGCCGATAGACTTGATGCTTTGGGGGCCATAGGAATTGCACGTACTTTCAATTACGGCGGCTTTAAAAATCGAAAACTTTACGACCCCTTTATAAAGCCGAATCTAAATATGACTCCTTCGGAATATAAGGTTTCCAACGCACCGACAATCAATCATTTCTACGAAAAACTTTTGCTTTTAAAAGACAGGATGAATACCGAAACCGGACGAAAAATTGCTGAAGAAAGGCACCGATTTATGGAAATCTTTCTGCAACAGTTTTATGCGGAATGGGAGGGAAAGAAATAAATTTATGTGCCCTACGGGTTTTTGGGGTAAAATTATTCCGAATAGTCCTTCAACAGCAATCTATAATTATTCAGAATTTGGGAACGACTCACAAAACCAATGAATCTTCGTTCTTTGTCCAACATAGGCAATTGCCAAACATCCGCCTCATCGAACATTTTCATTACCTGCATAACCGTATCGGTATCCGAAATTATAAATGAGGGGTTTATTGCGAGTTTGCTAACATGGATGTCCTTTGTTGATTCTTTTCCCAACATGAATGGCCGCAATCGTTCTCGGTTTAAAATGCCCCAGAATTTATTGTCTGCTTCCACCACAGCCATTGTATTTTGGTCGCTATTTCTGAATTTGCTCAAAACCTCATCCATATTATCCGAAATGTTGATGACCAATGAGGACGAGTTCAAACAGTCGCGAAGGTGGATGTGTGATAGTATGTTTTGATCCTGTTGGGTAGTGAATATTTCTCCCTTGTCGGCAAGTTTTTTATACGCCGGATTTATAGGTGAAAAAAAACGATTTATCACATAAGCCATCACAGATACTATCATCAATGGGATAAACAAATCATACCCGCTGCTTGTTTCGGCAATAAGGAAAATACCAGTCAAGGGTGCGTACAAAGCTCCAGACATTACGCCCGCCATTCCCACGAGCATCAAATTGGTGATGGGAACATTGGGCATGCCCATCATTTCCAAAGCAAGACCAAAAGCATAACCGAGCAGACCGCCTGCAACCAATGAAGGTGCAAAGTTCCCTCCATTTCCACCCGAACTGAGTGTAATGCTGGTAGCAAAGGCTTTCATAAGCACGGTTAAACCCAGAAAGGCCAAGACAACCAGTTGTGAACTCTCAAAATACCGGAACAGGCTTTCATGAATCAAATGTTCAACATTTCCTTGGTGCAGGATGCGGATATTCAAATAACCTTCTCCAAAAAGTGGCGGAAATGCTACACACAACAATGAAAGTAGAGAACCTCCAATAATTGCCCGCAACAGGATTTTGCGTTTAAATTGTTCGAAAAAATGATGCACCATTTGCCCAACCACAATAAAATAGCGGGCATAAAGCCCAGTGAGCAACCCAAGGCCAATATAATAAGGGATATTTCCGTAATTGAAGATTTCGCGAGCCGGTAAATTGAACAAAACATCGTCGTTCAAGATAATGGTAGATAGCAAGCTGCCACAAATGGCAGCAATGACCAACGGTATAAAATCTGTGAACACAAGGCCCACCAGCAAAATCTCAAACGCAAACATAACTCCAGCAATGGGTGCATCAAAGGCTGCAGCTATACCAGCCGCGGCTCCGGAAGCGAGCAACAATGTTCGTTCCTTAAACCCCAGACGATACCGTTGCGCATAGTTGGAACCAAAAGCTGAGCCTGTTACCGCAATGGGTGTTTCCAAGCCAACGGAGCCACCAAAACCCACAGTTACTGCACTCTGCACAATTTGAGAATACATTTTGTTCGCTTTCACTTTACTTCCATTTTGGGATATATCCTTCAAAACAAAGGAAAGCTCCTTGTCTTCATCGCCTTTGAAAAAATACTTAATAATCAAAGCAGTAAGCACAATACCCACCAAAGGGGCGATTGCGAAAACAAAAATCCTTTCCTCAAATGGAACATCGTTATTGATAAACGATTGAATTTTATGGACGAGAATCTTTAGAATCACTCCCGCCAATCCAGCACTTAGTCCCACGAGGATTCCAGAGAAGATAAGAAATTGCGAACGCGACAACCGCTCCCGAACCCAGAACAATAGTATTTCTACAACATTAAATTTGCTAAAAGGATAGTTGACGAATGCTCTCTTAAACTGCAAAAAGCTAACTATCAGTTTTTTTACTTTGTAAACCATTTGGTTATAATCTGCTGAATTAAAGTTTTAAACGCAACTTTGAAGTTAAACAAGAGTTTAACGGGAACATTTATAAGTGGTTTCAAAGTTAAAGAACATTGAACAATTTTTAATTAAGAAATTTGAGAGATGCCTATTTGAAGATTTTTTTAAGCTGAAGAAGGCAAAAATCTCCGCGAAACTCTGTGTTCTCTGTGCCTCTGTGGTGAAAAAATACCACGGAGGCACAGAGGTCACAGAGAGAAATTCAAAACAATTTTAGCTGTGGATTTTTGAGTTGCAAAAAATGGGAAGTATCCAAGGCTTCAACTTTTCTGTCTTTTAAGTATTTCTTTTTCGCAATTGCCATCGTGCTTTTCACTTGTTCACTAATGGTGCCTTCACCTTTCATTCGTCTTCCCCAATTGCTGTCGTTGAGGTTTCCGCCATGGCATTCCGCAATTTGGTTTAAAATTCGTTCCGCTTTATCTGGAATGGTTTTGTGTGCCCAATCTTTGAAGATTTCTGCAACTTGGCCATTTAATCTTACAATTGTGTAACCAATATCTACAGCTCCAAGTTCTGCTACTTTTTTTACCAA